>JAJDDH010000092.1 GCA_029260415.1 Phycisphaerales bacterium
GGCGCGATCACCGTCGAGAACGGGTTCGCGGGCGGCGAGGGCGGTCGCGTCGAGGTCCGGGCCGTCGAGCCCCTGATCGAGCCCGTCCGCCTGACCTCCTCGGTCGGCCCCGTGTACCTGGTCGTTCCCCCCGAGTCCCGCGGCACGCTGGACATCCAGAGCCCCGAGGGCAAGGCCGCGTTCAACACCACCTTCGGGCGGGTGACCCAGGTCAGCCCCACCGAGCACCACTGGACGGGCGTCTGGAACGAGGGCGGCAACCGCATCGACCTGTTCGCCGGCAAGCGCGACGCGCTGATCAAGGTCGTGGAGAACCCCCGCACCCACTCGGTCGGCCCCGCGTTCTCGTTCTTCAACTGAGCCCGCAGCACAGCACATCAAAACGGGCGCTCACCCTCGGGGTGGGCGCCCTTTCTCATGGGCGGTGCTCAACGGGGTCACGCCGCGGCGCGACGCTGGCCCGCCTCGAAGTAGCGGTTGACCTGCTCGATGACGAACTGCTTGTGCGACGGGTTGAGCTGGAACTCGAAGGCCATGCCCGCGTAGATGTTCTGCCCGCTGTCGATGTGGGTGTGCGCCCGCCGGGCGGTCAGCGCCAGCGGGGTGGGCACGATCGGACGGAGGTCCAGCCTGATCCAGAACAGGTGCGAGCTTTCAACCGTCGGGCCCGAGTCGCGGGCGATCCGCAGGCCGACACCGCCGCCGCCGATGTTGGCCAGCTCCGCGGTAAACTTGGCGCCCACCTCGGGCAGCTCAACCGGGTCGATCGATCCGTCGCCGATGTTCCCGATGATGTCCGAGTCGAGTTGATCGAGGATCTTGGCGCGGTTGGCCACCTCAGCCGGAACGGCCGAGCGGGGATCGAGCAGCGGCCAGCACTCGACACTGGGAAGACTGATCGAGGCGTCCGAGACCCGGTCGAAGCTCCGGCGCATGCACCGCTCGACGCGCTCGGGCATGGCCAGTCGCAGCGCGGGGCTCTGCCCCCCCGTGCGACCGAGGACATCGGTGCGGAACATCCAACGGTTCTGCCCGACGTTCATGATGCCGATCAGGCGAGCCCCCTCGTGGACCGAGAACCGCTTGCCCATGGCCCCGGGCGCCTCGACAAGCAGCTCGCTGTCGCTGATGTTCAGCAGACGCACGCGCCAGACGAGGTTGCCCGCGTCGGGCTCGCCGCCCACGTCGGCAGTGAACTCCAGACCGCCCCCACGCTGGTGGATCTTCGCGAGGGTGTCGCGCCAGCGTTCCGTTCTCGATCTGCTCGCGGGCATGTCTGCTCTCCAGTGGGTGCGCTCTGACGGAACACGCATCGAGCAGCGAACGGCCATTCTCAAGCCAGGGGCCGGCGGCGGCGCCCTGGCGGGAGCGCATGGTCTGCGCCTGCCGCGCATGCGGGCGTGTTCTCGGACGCGTCGCGTCACCTGCGCTTTGAGCGGGCGGCGCGCGCCAGGGATCGCAGATCAGCCCGTGCCTGCGCCGCGGCGTCGGAATCGATCCGCTCGCCCCCGAAGCGTCCCCGGTAGATCGTGCGGACCACACCGCCGGCCGTGGGTCGGTCTTCGCCATCGGCGCGATGCGCATCGAGCGACTGCGCGTGGGTCCCCAGCGGGCGCCAGTCCGGCTTCGGGCGCCCGAGCCGATCGAACAGGCTGAGGAGCTGGAGGCGGAGCGACTCGTGCGTGCTCCTGCCGCGACCGAAGCCCTGAGCCGCCCGGAGCCGGGCGATGTACAGCGCCAGTCGCCCGGGGATGCCCCTCCAGGGACCCCGCAGGAGCCAGACACCGAGCAGTCCCAGCGTCGCGCACAGCGCAAAGGCGATCATCCCCGCACCCGCGGCACGCGCGAGCAGCCCGACCCCGCCCGTTCTCACCCGCCCGCTCACGCGCTGCGCCCACCCCACGACCGCGCCGTCCCCGAGCGAGTCGGACGCGCCCGACCGGCTCCTCCGGCTAAAGCCCACGA
Organism: Phycisphaerales bacterium; assembly: GCA_029260415.1. Lineage (GTDB taxonomy): Bacteria > Planctomycetota > Phycisphaerae > Phycisphaerales > UBA1924 > JAJRXR01. The sequence continues at coordinate 1,966 of JAJDDH010000092.1, forward strand.
CCGAGTTGATCCACGCGTACTCGGCCGTGTCCATCAGGCGACGCACGCGCGCGAGCACCGACTGCGATGGCTCATGGATCGAATAGAACTCGGTCGTCGGTGTCGGGTCGCGCGGCTGCCAGAGCCCGGGCTGCACCTCAACCTCAACCCACGCGTGCGCGTTGGACTCTCTGACGATGTAGTGCCCCGTCGGCGCGTTCCACTCGGTCGCGACATACCCCGTGACCACCCGGGCGTTGATGCCCACGCTCCGGCACATCGCGGCCATCGCCGCGGCGAAGTACTCGCAGTGCCCCCGCTTGTCCTCGCCGAAGAGGAACCACTCGATCGGGTCCTGCCCGGGCGGGGCGGTCCGTGTCTCCAGCGAATAGGCGTAGTTCTCGACCAGGTAGCTGCGGATCCTGCCGACCGCCCGCGCTGTGTTCGTGACCGGGCGTGTGAGCGGGTCCGGGTCGATGGGCGGCTCGTCGTCACGCAAGATCTGCTGCGTCAGGCGTGTGATCGCCTCCGAATCAAACGTGGGCGGAGGCCCCTGCGCCGCCCGGTACACGAAGCTGCTGGGCTGCCCGTCGAGGCAGCGCATGACGTACTCAAACTTGCCAGCAGGCCCGTCGCGGATGATCGTGCCGTCGGTGCGATCGTGCTTGATGTTGGTCTGCGTCAGCGTTTCGAACTTGATGGGTCGCCAGACCGAGAAAAGGTGCGTCTCGCCCTGTCGCACGTTACGCAGGGTGACACGCAGTTCGATGTCGGTGAACGGCTCGTTGGGCCCGACCGAGAACGGCGTGTTTGCCCCCACGTAGCTCGCGGCCTGACCGAGCATGCTGCCCCTGCCCCGCTCGCGCGTCCACCGCCCGTCCGCGTACTGGTCGAGCACCGCGCCGCGCAGATAGAACACCTCGCTGGCCGAGCCCCGGCTCTCGTCCTGGGCGTTGCGAACCTCAAGGTCCAGCACGGGCGTGCTGGACTGGCTGATGAGCCCGCCCCGCCCGAGCTCGACCTCGTCGGTGAACGACGTGACCTGTCCCAGGGCGGTGTTGCCCCACGCGCCGAACGCCTGCATGCCAACCCCGCGGGGCATCACGACAAAGACCACGATGCTCATCACCAGGCACGCCATCGTCGAGAACCACACCAGGCGGCGCAGGTCAGCGCTCTCCTGCACAGACCCCCGCGCCCTCGCGCCGCCCAGCCAGGGCGACGCGGCCTGGCGCGTCGACTCGATCTGATGGCGCACCACTGTCGCCCCGAACACGGGCACGAAGAGAAGAATCAGGAGCCCCAGCAGCAGCCGGTTGCTCGTGAGGATCGCGCCGACCACGAGAAACACGCTCAGCAGCAGCAGCTGCGCGTTGTCCCGGGCGGAGCGTCGGTCCACCAGCTTGACGACGATCAACGCCAGCACAAACTCGCTGAACACCCCGACCTTGAACCCCTCGCCCACGAGCCGGATCATCGCGTACCCCACCGCCGCGAGTGTCAGCGGGATCGTCGCCGCCAGGGGCAACGCCCGCCCGCCCCTGGCGCGAGTCACACACCACGCCGCGATGATGCCCACGACCCCGACGAGCAGGACCCCGGGGTTCTCGTCGGCGACGCCGTACGCAATCGCGGCCAGGAGCACCGTGCCCAGGATCAGCCTCTCGAGTCGGTGGTTCATGCCGCGGACCCCGACGCGGCGCGTGCCGACCGCGCGCGACCCGTCCCCCGCCGCACGCGTCCAACAGATTCATCGCTCGGACCGAGCACGCTGGGCAGCGCCACGCCCGCGGCGAGCCACGCCGATTCGTCGGTGACATCGATCACGGGGTGGTCGCCACTGGGGTCGCCCGCCCCGTGATCGCCCAAGACGGTTCGCCCGGCCGCCCGGCTCATCGGCGCCGGCGCCATGTCACCCGGGCGCGCGATCAGCTCGATCCTGGACAGCTCGCGCAGGCGACGCCTGGCCAGGCGCACGCCCCCGCCCAGCGGGCTCCGGTACCCCGCCCACGACGCCTCGATCCCCACGCTGTACCCGTTGGCGCTCGCGTCCATCGAGAGGGAGGTCACCAGGGCGATCGCAAGCTCCTTGGTCCGTTCGCTCGCGCCCGCAAGCCCCGGGTGCAGCTCGAGCACGACCCTCGGGGGCATCGGCGCGGCGAACTGGCGGACCACCAGCTCCCCGATCGCCGCGGACCGGCGCCACGCGATCGTTCTGGGGCTGTCGCCCGGGACGTACGCGCGGAGCCCGAAGAACGCGTCGCTCATCCCCGTCTGCGAGGCCCGGAGCCCACCCTCGTCCAGGCCCGTCGCCACGATCTCGAGCAGACGCTCACGCAGGTGCAGCCTCGCGGGTGTGATCGAGATCTCCGCGAGCTGCTCGAAGACGATCGACTTGCGGAACAGCCCGAACGGGAAGACCGTCGAGACCTCGAACCGCTCGAGGCGGACCGAGCCCCGCCGCCCGGCGACCGCCCAGCACTGCCCGCTCGCCCGCGACCCGGGCGAGAGGTGCTCGATGTGCGCCCGCGCCGACTCGAGCAGACCCACGCGACCCTCGGGGAGCGACGCCCCGGGCAGCTCTCTGATGAGCAGCGCGAACGCGGGGATGAACCGCCCCCGGTGGCGCAGCTCGTACGTGATCAGCGCTCGCGAGCCCGCCTCGACCATCGTGGGCGAGATCCTCCGCCCCCGCAGGCCCATCAGCGCCGCGCCGCTGGCGATCCCGGAGATGATGATCGCGCCCACCGCCATCCCGAACAGCCAGAACAGCAGGTTGTTCTGGCTGTTGAACGCGCCGATCGCGATGAATAGCGTGATCGCGACGTACAGCAGGCCCCCCGGGCGCAGCTCGTACCGGCGTTTGACGTGACGACCCCACGCCCGCCCCTCGGGGCGACGCAGCGTCGCTGGTTTGCTCGCCCTGTGTGCTGCCATCGCTCCCTATGGGGACTTGGGGGGTCGCATGAGCACGAGCACCTGCTCGCCCGGTTGCGGGCGGAAGATGCTGTTGTTCACCTCATATTCGCCGGCGCCCCCCGCCCGGATCGACACCCGCGTCGGAAGTTTTGCGCCCCCCGACCGCAGGCTGAAGGCGCCCGTCTCGTCGGTCACGGTCTCGGCAAGCACAACCTTCCCGCCCCGCCCCGCGACGGGGGTGCTCATCTCGACCTCGATCCCCGCCAGGCCCGGCGCGTCGAGGCGTTCGTCCGTCCCGTTGACGATGATCACGCGCCCGATGTTGCCCCGCATGACCTTGCCCGCGACGGTCGCGCCGCCGCAGCCGGCCAGCGTGCTCAAAGCAAGGGCCGCGAACGCGCCGCCCGTTGCCCGCAGCCCCCGGCTGCCCGATCGTCCGTGTCTCACGCTGAACCTCCGATCCGTGGTGGTCCTGTCATTCGTCCGTATCGCCCAGCCCGAACTCCTCGGGCTTGGGCAGGTCCTTGAGCGACGCGAGCCCAAAGACGTCGAGGAACTGCTTGGTGGTGCCGTACAGCATCGGTCGCCCGAGCTCCTCGGCCCGACCCTTGATCATGATGAGGCGGCGTTCGAGCAGCGCCCGCAGGATCTCGCCGCAGGCAACGCCGCGGATCGCCTCGAGCGACGCCCGCGTGACAGGCTGGCGGTACGCGATGATCGCCAGTGTCTCCAGCGCGGCCCGGCTCAGGCGCCCCGAGGACTTGAGGCGGTGCATCGCCGCGACGGCCGTCGCGTACGCCGGTCGGGTCATCACCCGGTACCCCCCCGCGACCGCCTCGACGCGGAAGGCCCGCCCGGTCTGGTCGTAGACCTCGTTGAGCTCCTCGATGAGGGCCTCGATCCGGGCCTCGTCCGGGGGGGGCTGGATGAGCCCACCCAGGGCCTCGGCCAGCTTGCCCGCGGGCGCCGGGCGGTCGGCGCTCATGAGCACCGCCTCCAGCACCGCGCTGGGCGCCGGGGCGCCCGCTCCGTCGATCGCCATCTTGTCCGTGCGTTCCGTCGCCATGGTCATGGCGGGATGCTATCAGGCGGGGCGAGCCTGGGCGCTCAGATATGCTCTGCCCATGCCCACGCCAGACGCGCTGCTGCCCAGTGTCCAGCACACCTATCCGGATCTGGAGCCCATGAGCGAGCGGACGCTCCACGGGCGGCGCGAGGGGGTCTTCCTCATGCTCGCGGGCCTGTTCCTCGGTTCGCTGGCGATGCTCAACGTGCTGGGCGTCACCCGGTTCATCGTACTCGGCTCCTGGACCGAGGGATCGGGCTGGAGCTGGGGCGCCTGGGGCGGGGTCAGCTTCGCCGTCGCGGTCGGTGTGCTGCCCTACCCCATCACCTTTCTCTGCACCGACTTCATCTCCGAGCTGTACGGCCGCAAGCGGGCCAATCTCGTCGTGCTCGTCGGCCTGCTGATCAACATCTGGGTGCTGCTCGTGCTCTGGGTGGGTGGATGGCTTCCGGTCCCGGTCGAACTGGTCGAGTACGGCGTGGACGCGTTTGGGCGGACCGTCAGCGCCCCCCCGCTCCCGGAGCCGATGTACGCCGAGGACGGGACCTTCACCGGGTTCAACGACAACTGGACATTCGCGCGGATCCAGCAGCTGACATTGGGCGCCGTCGTCGCGTCGATGGTCGCGTACCTCGTCGCCCAGCTCGTCGACGTGCAGGTCTTCCACTTCTGGAAGCGCGTCACCAAGGGCAAGCACCTCTGGCTGCGCAACAACGGGTCCACGCTGGTGAGCCAGCTTGTCGACTCCTTCGCGGTCATCACGATCACCTACTTCGTTGCCAAGGCGATCCCGGTCGATCCGGGCAAGTCGATCTGGCCCCAGCTGTGGTTGTTCATCGCGACGGGGTACGTCTTCAAGCTGGCGATGGCCCTGCTGGACACAATCCCCTTCTCGCTGGGGGCGCCGGCCCTGGCCCGGTACCTCCGCCTTCCCCCACCGACCCACCACGAGGGCCTCCCCCCGGGCGCCGCGGTCGAGGCCGGGGTCGGCTGACCGGGCCCCCAAGGTCCGAGAACCAGCTGGCGCCGCCGTTTCGACGCCCCTGCGCCGTTCCTGCCCCCTTTCATCCCTGCTGGAGGGGGGAAGTGGCTGAAGTCTGCCCGGACACGGTCCGATCCCAGTGAAACACCGGGGGGTCCGCCTGCGGCGAGGAAGCCAGTTCATGCCCGACAACGCTCGTGAACCAATGAAGACCAACGCCCTCATCCTGCTGGCCGATGACGAGCCGCACATCACGCTCGTGCTCTCGCGCAAGCTGCAGGCCAGCGGGTACGACGTGATCACGGCCGAGGACGGCGAGGACGCGCTCGAGCAGGCCCTCGAGGCCTCGCCGGCGCTGGTGATTACAGACCTGCAGATGCCCTACATGAGCGGCATCGAGCTGGCCCGCCAGCTCAAAACCAACGACGCCACCAGCCAGACGCCGGTGATCATGCTCACCGCCCGCGGCTACGTGCTGGACCCGAGCGAGCTCGCCTCGACAAACATCCGTTACATCATGAGCAAGCCGTTCAGCGCCCGTGAGATCCTCGACAAGGTCATCGAGCTGCTCCCGCCCGCAGCCGGAAGCTTCCGGAAATCCGCATGATTCCTCGCGCCATCACCGCCGCGCCCGTGAGCTCCGTCGATCCGCTGATCGAGCGGTGTCACGACATGGGAACGCCGGTGTGGAGGTTCGACGCCGATGGGCGGCTCGTGGAGGGCCCCGCTGTCGCGGGCCTGCTGGGGATCTGGCTGCGGTCGGCGCACATCACGGAGCTGATCACCGCGAAGGTCCGGGAGTGGGACGCGGACCCCGAGCCCGGCTTCACCGTGCTCTTCCCGGGCTGCTGGCTCATGCCCATCGCCGAGACCCGCCGTCGGCGCACGGTCGGCTACTTCGTCGCCGTCGCCATCGGCTCCGAGATCGTGGAATCTCCCGAGTTTCAGCGCGCCTGTGTCTCGGCCTGCATCGACGAGGCCTCCGCCCAGCGCGCGCTGCTCGACAACGCCTCGATGACCCGCGGCGAATCGCGCCGCACGCTGAGCATGCTCCGGTGGATGCACGCCGACCTCGTGGCGTACGCCAAGGGCCAGACCGCCCTCGAGACCTTTACCACCCAGCTCTCCGACGCGTACGAGACGATCCACACGGTCTACGAGATCGGGCGTTCCATGAGCGGCCTCGACGAGCCGGACCGGTTCGTCGAGCTCGTCATCGATCGTGTCCAGAAGACACTCGAGTTTGGCTGGGTCGCGGTGCTCATCACGCCCAAGGACTCGGAAGAGCCCCCCCAGCTCTTCCTCGCCGGCGACCCCGGGTGCGGCACGGACGAGCTCCGAGCCTCGATCGTCGCCGTCGATCGCGACGACCAGAGCGACAACTGCACGATCAGCCCGCTGCGCCCCGAGGACCCCACGTCGATCGGTCCGCAGATCGTGACGCAATCGGTCGGGCGCACCGGCATGGCCTCCGGGCTCATGGCCGCGGGCTCCAAGGGCGGCATCGACCCGCAGGTCAGCAGCTACGAGACGCTCCTGCTTGAGGCCGCGGGCGGGTACCTGACCGCGTTCCTCGAGAACGTCGAGCTGTACGACGATCAGCGGAAGACCTTCATGGGCACGATCCAGGCGATGACCGCCGCGATCGACGCCAAGGACCGCTACACCCGGGGCCACTCCGAGCGAGTCGCGTACGTGAGCGCCGAGCTGGCCCGGGCCTCGGGGCTCGACGAGGCGCTGTGCGAGCGGATCCATGTCGCGGGCCTCGTGCACGACGTGGGCAAGATCGGCGTCGCCGAGAGCGTGCTGTGCAAGCCCGGGCGCCTGACCGATGACGAGTTCGCCCAGATCCGCGAGCACCCCGAGATCGGCCAGCGCATCCTCGCGGGCATCCCCGCCCTCAAGGACATCCTCCCGGGCGTCATGCACCACCACGAGCGCATCGACGGCAAGGGCTACCCCCACGGGCTCGCGGGCGATGACATCCCCCTCATGGCCCGCATCATCGGCGTGGCCGACACCTTCGACGCGATGAGCTCCAACCGCTCCTACCGACCCGCGATGAACCGCGACGAGGTGCTCGCCGAGATGCGCCGGTCCGCCGGGACGCAGCTCGACGCGTCGCTCGTCGATGTGTTCATGATGCTGGACCTTTCCGAGTACGACCGCCTGGTCCGCGAGCACGCCGGGCCGCTGCTGCTCCGGCGCAACGACGCGGCCTGACCGCACAACCTCTGCAGGGCCTGCCCGCTCACACCCGCGCGGACCGACCCGCCCACGATCTCAACCGACCCGGCAAGCGCCTGGCGCCGCTGTTCCGATCCGATCCAGGGTTGGCCCGCCCGGGTGGGCGACGCCCCCGCTCAACAGAGCCCCCCGCAGCACGCCGGCGGGGCCCCCCTGCCCCTGGTCGAAGCCCGACCGCCGCGAGTACTCGGGTGGTCCTCGCCGGGCCCTGAGCCGCTGGTGCGGTGCCAGTCGATCCCCGCAATCACGACGCCCGACCTGTCATTGGGCGGCTGGGTCAGCAAGTCGAAAGGGGAGGCAACCCCTCTGGCGGGATATCGCGGCGCGATGGCCTGCCCGTCCGCCTCCATCGCGCCGATCATCGTTCCCGCAAGGCCCGCTGTGTAGGTAATGCCGTTCCCATCGCACCCAACGCCTGTGAGGCGGTCAGCTCGGAGAGCGTCAGGGCCGGTCGTCGTGGGACGGGGACGATCCAGCCCATCCGAAGGGCCCGACGATGTCGCCTTGCGGGACCTGACAGTCTCAGCGATCGCCCGCAGCCCTGTCGCGCTCGGACACCTCGGGACGGGCGACGCCCTCGCTCAGGACCACCGTGCGGGACCGGCCCCCGACGCGCAGCGTGACGCTCGCCATCGCGGCCGGGCGCCCGAAGCCATCGAACACCAGCCCGTCGCCCCCGCCTGCGATCGTCACGCTGTCCATGGCGCATGCGTAGGGACTCGCGGAGAGATCGACCGCCGCGCGGGTGGCGCCACGCCCATCGACACCGACGGCGATCATGTACCGAGCCCGCTCGGCGTCAAAGGTCATCATGTGCGCCTCGCCCGCGGACCGGGCCCACTGCCCGGCGAGCACCGCGTCGCCCTCGAGCCGGCTGACCGCCAGGTCCAGGCGGTAGTTGATCGTGGCGCGGGCGAACTTGGGGATCGCGATCGCCGAGACGACGCCAAGGATCGCGACAACGAGCAGGAGCTCGATCAGGGTGAAG
>JAJDDH010000093.1 GCA_029260415.1 Phycisphaerales bacterium
GTTGTCGTTGACGGGCTGACAGGTGGAGATGATGACGTAGCAGTCGCGCCCGCGGACGTCCTCCTCGAGCTTGACGAAGATCTCGCCGTCGGGGAAGAGGCTGGTGCGCGCGTCGCCCAGCGGGATATCGATCTGGTCGCAGACCATCTGCGCGAGCGCCTTGCTGTTGCGCCCGGAGAAGACCTTGAGTTCGTTCGACAGCTCGCCGTTCATGAAGCGCTCCCGTCTGAGATCCCCGCGGCCCCCGCGGCCCTTGCCCTGAACACCCGGTCCACCTCCGCGAGCTGCTCGGGCGTGTTGATGCTCAGCACGTCCTGGCTGGGTACCGCCTCGATCACCTCGACCCGCCCGCCCGACGCCCTGAGCATCTCGGGCACGTCCGTGATGTAGTACTCCCCGCTCACGGGGTCGCGTTCGAGCGTTTCCAGCGATCGGAACAGCGAATCGCGGTCGAAGACGTAGTAGCTCGGGTTGACCTCGCGGATCGCCAGCTGCTCGTCGCTCGCGTTCTTCTGCTCGACGATCCGCTCGAACCGCCCCCGGGCGTCCCGAACGACCCGCCCGTACCCGCTCGGGTCGTCGATCACGCTCGTCGCCAGCGTCGCGACGGCGCCCTGGCCCCGGTGGCGCTCGAGCATCGTCGCCAGCGTGTCAGTGCGGATGAGCGGCCCGTCGCCGCAGAGCACGAACACGTCCGCGTTGGGTTCGCCCTCGAAGGCGTCGCTGGCGCACATGACCGCGTGCCCGGTGCCCAGCTGCTCGCCCTGGACCGCGTACGCGACGCGATCGCCGTAGCTGATCAGCGCCTCGCGGACCAGCTCCTGCTTGTAGCCCACGACCACGACCACGCGCTCGCACCCCGCCTCGAGGCAGGCGTCCACGACGGCGCAGACCATCGCCCGCCCGCCGATCGGGTGGCAGACCTTGGGCAGGTCGGACTTCATCCGCGTGCCCTTGCCCGCGGCAAGGATGATCGCGGAGGGCGGCGTGTTGTTGGTTGCGTTGGTCATCGCCTCGGGCGACGCGTGCTCGGCTTGCTGTCGATGGAAAGCTGCCCGACCAGGACTCGAACCTGGAATGGCTGTACCAAAAACAGCTGTGTTGCCAATTACACCATCGGGCAGTGGTGTGGATCGTGCAAGCCGATGCGCGTCGGGCGCCTCCGTCTGGGTCCCAAGCGATTGCCAAGGACAGCGTCTCGAACCGTTTCGTCGCGGCCAAGACGCCCACAGAGGACGACCGGTCGCGGCGCCGAACGCCCGTCACATGACGGACTTGGAGCAGAATCCCCCGTCGCCGCGTCCGGGCGCTGCCCGGATCAAGAGAGGACCCCTGGACGCGCCTCTCCGGAGGCCGTGGCCCCCGGATCCGTCACGCCCGGCTCCGCAATGCGATCAATGCTAGGGACGCCCGGGATCGAGTCAATCCTCAGCCTCGGGCCCGTCCTCGGAATCGCTGGCCCCGTCCTCGCCCCGATCCTCGGCATCCGGGGCGGGGCCCAGCAGCCCGATCGGGTGGCTCAGCGCCTGCTCGCCGATGAGCTCGTAGCAGGTCGCCAGCAGGCCCACGAGCGGGAACCGGGCCTCGGGGAAGGGGCTCGGGCCCAGGCGGCGGAGCAGCACGTACCCCACGTCGGGCTTCTCGATGGGCAGGTGCACCATCTCCAGCCCGGGCCCGGCCTCCCAGAAATGCTCCAGGCAGTCCTCCAGGGCGGGCGAGGCGTCGTCCATCGCCCCGGGCGGGCGCGGGGTGTACAGGTCGCCCGGGCGAGAGCCGCGCCCCGCCAGCACCCGGCGCTCGCGCAGACGCTCAATCAGCTCCTCGCCGTCGAGCCCCCGGAGCGAGAAGACGAGCATCGGGTCCGCGCCCAGTCGCTCGCACAGCAGGGCGGAGGCGCACACCGCGTGCTTGCACCAGGGCTTGTTCGTTTCCTTGCAGGTGCAGGTCACCTCGAAATCCGACGCGTCCTGCGGGAACAGACGCAGCTCCAGCGGCGCCAGCAGATCCTCGATGTTGGTGGGCAGCTCGCCCGCGAGCAGCTTGGCGGCGTAAATCGCCTGGTCGCTCATCGCCGCGATCACCCGCTCGCGTTGCTCGTCGGTGAAGCGGTGCAGCCCGACGCTCACGCGGTACGGGCGCGGGGCGCGCCCCTGGACCGAGACCTTCGCGACCCCGTCCTCGATGTCGATGCGCCGCGTCTGGCCCGTGCGCGCGTACTCCATGCCCTCGCGCAGCGCCTCGCCCGAGGACGCCTGCTCCACCACGCGGAAGAGGCGTTCGGTGACCCAGCTCTCCCAGGGCTCGCCCTCCTTGGTTTTGAGGCGGACCCCGCCGCGCACGCGGCGCGGGTTGATGGGGATCTTGGCCTCGCGCCGGAAGGGCTGGCCAGGGGGGGGAGGTGTCGCGGGGTTGCTCGTCATCAGGACTCGTCCCCCACCGCGTCGGAGCGGAGCGTGAGGATGTCACGCAGCTGATCGGTGTCCAGCTCGGTGAGCCAGCGTTCGCCGGCGCCGATGATGTTCTCCGCCAGCTCCATCTTGCTCTCGATCATCTCGTCGATGCGTTCCTCGAGCGTGCCGCGGACGACGTACTTGTGCACCTGCACCGTCCGCGTCTGCCCGATGCGGTACGCCCGGTCCGTCGCCTGGTTCTCCACCGCCGGGTTCCACCAGCGGTCATAGTGAAAGACGTGCGTCGCGGCGGTCAGGTTCAGGCCCACACCACCGGCCTTGAGCGAGAGCAGCAGGATGGGCGCGGTATTGGTGTCGGACTGGAACTGGTCGACCATCTTCTGGCGCTGGCCCTGGGGCGTCCCGCCGTGGAGGAACATGACCTCACGCCCCAGCTCGTGGCGCAGCATCGAGGCGAGCAGGTGCCCCATCTGCCTGAACTGCGTGAACACGAGCGCCTGGTCGCCCTCGGACAGGGCCTCATCAAGCTGCTCGAGCAATCGCACGCACTTGCCCGACCGGCTCGGGTCCGCGGGGCGGGAGGAGGCGAAGTCGTGGTCCTTGAGCATCTGCGAGGGGTGGTTGCAGATCTGCTTGAGGCGGATGAGCGCCGCGAGCACCACGCCGCGCCGGTGGATGCCCTCGCTCTGGTCCACGTCCGAGAGCATGCGCTTGACGCAGCTCTCATACAGCGACGCCTGCTCGCTGGTGAGGTGACAGTATTCCTTGCTCTCGATCTTCTCGGGCAG
>JAJDDH010000094.1 GCA_029260415.1 Phycisphaerales bacterium
CCACCGCCATCGACGCCCGGTCCACCTTGGGCAGGATCGTGCTGGCGCAGAACCCCAGCAGGTCCAGTCGCTGGGCCCGGCGCGGGCCGGGCAGCAACGGGCGGTCGTGCGGGAGCAGCGTCTCGACCGCGATCTGCTCGCTGTACACCGACTCGCCCGGCGCTCGCAGCGGCTCGAGCAGCGTCGCGGCGTCGCCAGCGCTGAACCAGGGCATCACGCGCTCCGTGTGCTCGCTCACAAACGCGAACGGGTCGCCGCCTGCGGGCGGGGGCGTGTGCCAGGCGTAGCCCGAGAAGGCCTCGTCGCCCCCGTCGCCCGTGAGCACGACCTTGGCCCGGGCCCGGGCGGCGCGGGAGACCGCAGTCTGGGTGAGCAGGGCCCCGAAGATTCTGGGCTCATCGAACGCGATCGCGGCGTCGCGGAGCAGGTCATCGACCGAGCCCGTTGTGAGCGGCACGCGCTCGTGCGCCAGGCCCAGCGCGAGGGCGGTGTCACGCGCCTCGGGTGATTCATCGTCGCCCCCCGGCATGCCCAGGGTGAGGCAGATGGGGCTGGCGCCGGCGTCCTTCATCGCCAGCGCGATCGCGGAGGAGTCGGTCCCCGCCGAGAGCAGCAGGCCCAGGGGCACGTCGCTGTGCAGGTGCTCGCCCACGACGCGCGTGAGCAGCTCGGCGAAGGGCTCGCTCGAGCGATCCCCATCGATCTCGCTGGGCGCTTGCCAGTAGGTGAAGCGCCGGGCGCCCGTGTCCGGGGTCCATGTCAGTCGCTGCCCGGGTCCGAGATGCTCGATCCCACGCCACACGCTGCACGGCGCGGGGCAGGCGCCCAGGCGCAGCACGTGGCAGAGCCCGGTGTACGACAGGGGCGATGGCTCGGGGAGCACGCGGCGCAGGGCCGCGGCGTCGGAGGCGAGGGTGATCCGATCGCCCCGCTGGGCGAAGCACAGGGGCTTCTGCCCGACCGGATCAACCGCGGCGTGGAGCGTTCGCGTTCGCCCGTCCCAGACCACGAACGCGAACATGCCCTCGATCCGGTCGAGGGTGATCTCGATGCCCCACGCTTCGTAGGCAACCAGCAGGACCTCGGTATCGCAGGCGCCGCGGAAGCGGAAGCCCTCGCCCTCGAGCGTTCGTCGCAGGTCCGGCGCGTTGTAGATCTCGCCGTTGTAGGTCAGCGCGACGAGCCCGTCGTCGGAGCGCATGGGCTGGGCGCCGGCCTCGCTCAGGTCCAGGATCGCCAGGCGGGTGTGCCCGAGCAGGGCGAGGGCGTCGGGCGATCGCCAGGCGCCCTGCGCGTCGGGGCCGCGGGGGGCAAGGCGGCCCATCGAGCAGCGCCAGGCGTGCGAGCCGGGGAGGCCGGGGTCGAGCGGGCGGGCAGAGGCGATGGCGAGGATGCCGCACACGGGTCAGGCGCCGACACGCTGGGCGCCCTGGTATCGCGCGAACATCGGGTGCAGCCGCTCCCGGATGACGGCCTCGACACGCCGGGTCTGACCCGGGGTGAGGTCCCGGCGATGCGATCCGGTCTCTGCGCTGCGCACCTTGCGCCCCTGGACGGTGTCAGATCCCCTGAGCCCGTGCCAGGACAGCTCGCGGGAGTGCTCGAGGCGGCGCATGTTCTCGATGCTGGCGTACTCGACGGCGTCGGCGATGAGCGGCCCGTCCGCGTCGACGCGGCACATCTCAAGGAGCTTGGCGAGCATCGCTCCGGGATCGACCAGCGCGTCCTCGTAGTGGTGCAGCTCAAACCCGCGGAGGATCGGGGCGTTGAGCGCCCAGCCATTCATGAAGTTGAGAATCGGCTCGATCCCGAACCGGGCGCGCGGGGAGTCTCGGTCTTCCTCGCGGAACGGGTGGTGGATGAAGCTCTCGATCGAGCCTGAGAACTCGTGGTGGTGCGAGCGCATGTAATGGTAATGGCTGACGAGCACGTCCCGCGGGTCGCGAGCGAGCAGGAACACCCGGGCGTTTGCGTAGTGCTCGGTCTGAAACTCGCGATCGCGGCACAGACGCGCGTTCAGATGGCCGTGCGAGAAATACGGGCGGTCGATCGCCGCCTCTTTCCAGCGGGTGTCCGCGACCTCGCCGCGCAGGATCTCGCTGAGATCCCAGGACGTCAGGCGAGAGATCGCTCGCGCAGTCATGAGTTCCAGCCAGGTCCGTCCCGACTTCGGGAATGAGATCACGTGCACCAGCCCCATGCTACGCGGCCTTTGTGTCGGCGCTTTGGGACTGCAACGGGTGCGCCTCCACCCAGTACTCGCCCCAGCGGATCACGCGGTCGACGACGGTCAGCCCCGCCTCGCCCAGCTCGCGCTCGAGCTGCTCAAGCGTGTACTCGGTCTCGTGGGTCTGGTCCAGGCGCCACTCGACGCCCAGCTCCCGCTTCCACGGCACCCGCCACTCGCGGTCGAACGCGGGCACGCGGATCAGCACACGCTTGGGCGCGTACCACGAGACCCAGTCTCGCAGCCGGCCCTCTCGCCCGCTGATGTGCTCGAGCACGTTGGACAGCACGATCGTGTCGAACCCGCCCGGCACGCGGTGGGTGGTGATGTCTCCCAGCTCGAAGGCGGGGGGGGTGTCCATGTCCTGCGCCCGCAGGCAGGCCTGGCTGACGCTCTGCTCGGAGAAGTCCACGCCCACGACGCTGGCGCCCGCGCGGGCCAGCGAGCACGCCAGGGCGCCCGAGCCCGAGCCCAGGTCGATGACGCGCTCGCCCGGGGTGACGCGCTGCGTGAAGAAGTCGTGGTAGGCCATGAGTCGGTGTTTGGGGTGGAGCCCGCCCTCGGCCTCAACCGCCGCGAGCCCCTGCATCTCGTAGATGGGCCCGTCGAGGGCCGCGAGGAATCGGGCCCGCTGCGTCGCGCCCAGGCGCGACGCGAACGCGCGGAGGGATCGCTCCCATGCGCTGGCCTGCGCCTCAGCGGATGTCAGCAGCATGGGCGCCTCCCAGCGGACCTCGTGCCCCGTCGCGCGCTCATCGCCGCGGTGCTCGCTCATGGCCAGGGCGTCCGCGTGGGCCGCGAGCTCGAGCTTGCTGACGCGCTTGAGCCCGAAGCGGTCGCGGGCGTGGTCGCGGGCCGCGGCGCCGAGCGTGTTGCGGAGGAAGATGTCCTCGAGCAGGCCCGAGATGGCGAAGGTGAACGAGTCGGCCTTGGGCGGGACGACGAGCCCGGACATGCCGTTCTGGACGACGCCCCCCAGGCCTGGTGTGCTGGCGACGATGACGGCGCACCCGACGCTCATGGCCTCGATGACGGTCTTGGGGTGTCCCTCGAAAGCGCTGGCCTGGCAGAAGATCGAGCAGCGGCGCATGCGCTCGACCAGCTCGCTGTGCGGCAGGGCGCCGGGCATCTCGACGGTGACGTTGAGCGACTGGGCCAGATCGACGAGCGCCTCGCGCTCGGGGCCTCGCCCGATGATCTCGAGCACGAGCCCGTCGCGCATCGGCTCGGGCAGTGCCGCGACGCCCCGGACGATCAGATCGACCTGCTTGCGTGTGATCAGTCGCCCGGCGCAGAGGATCCGCTTGGGGTCACGCTCGTCATCGGCCCCGGGCGGGATGGAGTCGAGCGTGTAGTTGGGGATGACGCGGGTTCGGTCGGAGGCGATCTCGCAGCGCCAGGCGAGCTCGTCGATCATGACGCCTGTCGTGCCCACGACCATGTCCGCGGCGGCGCACAGGCGGCGCTCGTCCCGCCCGGCGTCGATGGCCTCGCGTGAGGCCGACCCGTGGGTCTTGGCCTCGAAACGGGAGCGGAGGTACCCGCCCCGGGCGATGAGCGCGGCGTGGACGCCGTGGTCGCGCAGCTCGAACAGCAACGCGTCGGCGATCCCCGCGTCGTCCATCTGGTTGGTCTTGATCACGCACGAGCGGGCGCCGCTGCCCCGGAGCAGTTCGCTGGCGCGCTGGACGCACTGCCCCGCGTAGATCTGCGGGTCCTGGTCCTGGTCGTTGCAGATCACGTCGGGCGAGCCCGGCAGTCGCTGGGCGATGGCCTGGTCGTCCTGGGAGCCGTGGGTGACGAGCACGACGCGCCCGTAGTGCTGCCCGAGCCAGCCGAGCATGGCCCACTCGCGCTCGAGCAGGCCCGAGTCCTCCCACTCGCGCAGCGAGACTCCGCGTGTGAAGACGTATACGAGGGCGTCGGCGATGCGTTCGGGCATTCGAGGTCTCTCCCAGGCTGGTTCCGACTGGCTATCGGCCGTTCGCGCCGCCCGGCTGACCCGCGTTCTGGTGGGACGGGTCGCTTTCTGTTCGTCGTGTGAGCAGGGCCCAGGTGGTGCTCATCCGAAAGGCATTCGTGCCCAGCCGATTGTGCCCCGAGGCGTCGTTCCAGCTCAGCTCGGCCCCCGGGGCGACGTCGAGGCGCTCGATCCGCATCCCGTTGCGTTCGCCGCGAACGCGCAAAAACTGCGCGGCCTGCTGACTGGAGAAGAACCAACGGTGCCGGTCCTCGGGCGGGTCGATGGGCAGGCCGTAGTACTTGAAGTCGTCGCCCTTCCCCTGCGCGACGCTGAGCATGAACTCGCCCGCGGGGTTGGGCAGGCTGACGAGCAGGGAACGGGCGCTGATGCGGCAGCACGCGTCGAAGACGTCGTGCAGGCGTTCGAGGTGCTCGAGCACGTCCGTCGCGACGACGCAGTCAAAGGACCGGTCGGGGAAGGGCAGGTCCTCGCGGTCAAGATTCAGCTTCAGATCCGCCTCGGGGCTTAGGTCCACGCCCGTGTACGAGCAATCGGGCAGGTGCTGGGCGAGCAGGCGCTGCCCGCAGCCAACGTCGAGCACGCGTCCCTGCAGGGCGGGGGCGTACGCCCGGGCGATGTACGCGGCCTTGGACGGGCGATCGGTGTAGGCGAAGTCCGCAGGGGGCCACGGCGCGGTCATGGTCATGGGCGGTCTATCGACCGGTTCGCCCGCAGGCAGGCAGGATTTCCAGCCCGGGCGGGGCGCGGGCCGATGGGGATTGGATGAACGCTGTGACCATCCTGCTCCCGGTGCACAGGGCCGGGCCCGAGCTCGACGGGGCGTACGCGAGCGTGGTGAACCAGACGCTCGCGCCCAGCGAGATTCTGATCATCCTCAACGCCAGCGACGACGCGACCCGCCAGCGGGCGCTGGCGCTGCGCGCCCCGGGCATCCCGACCCGGGTGCTGGAGCTGCCCGAGGCCAGCCTGCCCCGGGCGCTCAACCTGGGTCTGGCGGAGGCCAGGACGGAGCTCGTGGCGCGGATGGACGCGGACGATCGGTCGTCGCCGCAGCGGCTGGAGCGCCAGGTCGGGGCGATGAGCGAGCACCCCGGGCTGATTGCGCTTGGGTGCGCCTACAGCGTGGAGTCCGAATCCGGGCGGCAGCTGGGCGTGGTGCGCCCGCCAGAGGACGCGGGCGAGGCGCGCTGGCGTCTGCTGCTGGGCAACGTGTTCGCGCACGGGTCGATGCTGCTGCGCCGCGAGGGCGTGCTCGCGGCGGGGGGCTACGACGAGAGCAAGGTCCGGGCGCAGGACTACGACCTCTGGCTGCGCCTGAGCCAGCAGAGCGCGTGCGTGGGGGCGATTCCGGACACGCTCTATGCCCTGCGCAGGCACGGGGATGCGGACGCGTTCGCCTCCACGCCCGAGCAGGGCGAGCACGCGAGCGCGTCGCTGCTTGAAGCCTGGGACCGCCTGGACCCCGAGCCCGATGAGCGCGTGCGCCCGGCGCTGGCGCGGGTGCTGACACGAACCAACCCCGACGCCGTGCGGCGCGAGATTGAGGCGGCGCTCTGCGAACGCCCGACGCGCGAGGCGCTGCGGGCGTGGCTGCTGTGCGCGCACACCAGCCCGCCCATGCCCGGGGCGGCGCACGAGATGTGCAGGCGGGCCCGCCTGCGCGAGGTTGGCGATGAGCTGCGCGCGCTGGGCGTCGAGGCCGTCACGCTCTGGGGCGCG
>JAJDDH010000095.1 GCA_029260415.1 Phycisphaerales bacterium
CCGATGTCCACCACGCCCATGCCCGCGTTGACACCGGTGTCGGGCGTCAGCGGGTCGTCGGAGATGCGGTCGGGGCCGCCGAAGTGCCACGGGAGCGGCTCGCTGACGTCGCCGTCACCATCGAGGTCAGCCACATCGCTGGGCACGAGCAGGCTGCTGCCCGCGTCGATGCCCGGGGAGTCCGAGCCCAGCGTGTAATCACCCGATGGGGGGTTGCGCAGGCGCGGGTCCGCGTTGATGTTCCCCGTCCCAAAGAACGTCCCCGTCTCGGGGAAGATCGAGTAGCCGATCTCCTGCCCGTGCCAGCTCCCGCTCAACCCCGGGCCCGCGTTGTTCCAGACGATCGAGTTCCGCAGCGCCACACGGCTGCCGGGCGCGACATCGAACCCGTTGCGGGCGCCCCCGCCGTTGTCGTAGATGGTCGAGTTGACGACACTCACCAGCGTGTCGGCGTGCGGCGTGCCGTTCTGCCCCACCCCGATGCCCCCCTGGCCCGTAGCAATGCTCGCCGTGTTGTTGGTGATCAGGCAGGTGGCGAACGTCGCGGTGGTGGCGCCGGCGCTGGCCGGCCCCACGTTGATAAACGCGCAGCCCCCGTAACGGGCAGAGTTGCGGCTGATGTTGGAGTGAAAGACCAGCGCCAGCGCCGGGTTCTCGTTGCCGGTCACCGCGATTGCCCCGCCGTAGTCCACCGCGCTGTTGAGGACGAAGAACCCCCCTTTGAGCAGGAGGCCAGACTCCAGCACGCGGATGGCGCCGCCGTTGAGCGCGGCGTTCTCGGTGAACATGTCAAACGACGAGAAACACAGGCTCGCGTCAACCAGCAGGATCGCCCCGCCCGGGGCGTCCGCGGTGTTCAAGGTGAACGTGGACGACTGGGAGCTGATCCCCGCGGCGCTGGCGTAGATCGCCCCGCCGGACCACCCCGCCTGGTTGCCCGTGAACCGCGTGCCGACCATCACCACGGACGCGCCGTCCAGCGCTTCGATCGCGCCCCCGTCCTGCACGGAGCTGTTATTGAGAAAGTGCGTCGTCCCGGAGATATCGACCGTGGCGTCAAACGCCCGCACGGCGCCCCCCGACAGGTCCGCGCTGTTCGCCTCCAGCAGCGTGTCCTCGATTGTCAGCGTGGAGCCGGCGAGCATCGAGATCCCCCCGCCCTCCGCGTCCGCGTGATTCGCCCAGATGTCGCACGAGATGATCGTCACGCTCGCGTTGGCGAAGACGAACATCGCGCCACCGCCCGCCGCGGAGTTCAGCCAGAGGCGGCAGTCCTCGAACGTTGGGCGCGCGTTGGCCCCGACGCTGACCCCCCCGCCCAGCAGCCCATCGCCGTTGCGGATCGTCAGGTTGCGGTAGTACGAGGTCGCGCTCGACGAGCCGATGGTCAGGATGGGGCTCCCGGGCGAGCCGTTGATCGTCGCCCCGCTGCCCGCCCCGATGATGCTGATGCTCTTGCCCTGCGTGTTCAGGTTCCCGCTGTACGTCCCGGGTTGGACGATCACCGAGTCCCCGTTGAACGACGCGTTGATCGCGGACTGGATCGTCGCGTACACCGACGGCACGTGCCGATCGACCGCCCGGGCATGCCCCGCAAGCAACCCGAGACACACGAGCACAACCATTGATCGGTTCATGTCTGATCCCTCCTGGGCCAGCGTACCGACGCCCCGCCCCGGCGAACAATGGGCAAGCTCAAGGCAAGCGCAGGAAGACCCCCTGCCATCTGCGCCCGCGAGCGAATTCTCTCAGACCCATTCCCGATTCGCTCACGCCCCGTCCCCGGGAGCGGTCAGATCGGGCAGCCCATCGTGAAATCGGTCAGGAACTTGAGCACGTCGTCGAAGTTCAGCACGTCGTCGTCCACCAGGTCCGCCGGGCACGGGTCCGGGGTCTGGCCCTGGAACTCGAGGGCGCCGATATCAACGATCGGCAGGTTCGGGCGGACCGGGTCGTAGTTGAACCCGAACCCCGTGTCGGGCGTGCCCGCGTCGTCGATGTACCGCAGCCGGTGGAACGTGTCGATCATGAGCGCCGAGAGCAGCCCGGTGTCGGGGTCGATAGTGGCCAGTGCCATGTTCGCGCCCGCGTCGATCGCGGGCGAGCCCGGGGCCAGCTCAAAGTCGAACGACGCGGAATCGACGAACATCGGGTCGGTGTCCTGATTGAATTTGCCGTCCGGGACCGCGCCCGCGTCGGGCAGGATGCTGAACTGCACGAAGTACGCGGGCACATCGAACGCCTGCGCCTGGTTGTCCCAGATGATGCTGTTGCTGACCTCCACGATGTCACCCGCGAACGCGCGGATCAACGCGTCGCCAAAGCCCATCGAGAACCCGTTGCGGGCGATAGTGCAGTTGATCAGCCGCAGCACCGAGCTGTTCTGAAACCCGAAGAGGTCCGTGCTGCCGGCGACTGCGCCGTTGTCCGTGATCAGGCAGTTGGTCATCGTCACGCTCACGCCCCCGGGGGCGAACACCAGGCCCACGTCGCTGGCGAAGTTCTGGAGCAGGTTGCAGTGGTCGAGCGTGACCTCCGAGCCGGCGAGCGGGAACAACGCCCCCCCCAGCCCGTTCTGCGCCGAACACCCCAGAAAGATGCACCCCTCGAACCCGACGCTCGAGTTCTCGATCCGAACGCCGCCGCCGTCGTCGTCGGTCACCTGCCCGTTGCGGAACGTCAGCCCGATGATGCGGACCCCGTCCGCGTTGGTGATGCTCATGCACCGCCCGGCGTTGCCCGGATCGATGATGCAGTTGCCCGTCCCGCCGTCGCCCGAGCCGATGATCGTCAGCGCCTTGTTGATCTCGACATCCACCTCGTTGAGCGTCGTCGGGGAGATGGTGATCACGTCCCCCGGGTCCGCGTCGTCCACGGCCATCTGCAGCAGCGGGTACCCAATCTCCTGCGTCCGGTTGTACACCGGATCGATGCCCCGCTCTGGGCCAACCGCGTCCGACGCCCGACCGATCGACTGCCCAACCGCGAGCGGGCTGAGCAACAAGACGACGACAACCATCGGAAACGTACGCATCGCTGTTCTCCCCTTTGCTCGCGAGCGTCGGCGCCCGCGGCCATCGCCCATGCTACAGGGGCGTGCGCAGACTCCAAAGCAATGGCCCGGAAAACGCTCGATTGGCGACGACCCGCCCGGCACGGCAATACGCGCCCCGCCCCGCCCCGAGAGAAGCTGGGCAAGACCCGCCTAGCGGCAGCCCTCGACGAACACCACCAGGAAGATCAGCACGTCGTTAAAGTCGTAGACGCCGTACGCCGGGGCGAGGTCGGCCAGGGGGTCCTCGTCCCCAAAGGCGGTGAGGAACACGAGCACGTCGTCGAAGTTCAGAACGCCAAAGGGCGGGGCGAGGTCCGACGGGTTGCAGGCCTGACCCATCGGCATCGCATTGACCAGCGCCAGCATCTCGTGGTCACACGTGCCGGCGACGCCAGGACCTCGCAGAGGCAAGCAGAACTCCCCCCCCACCGGCTCCTCGATGCTGTCACCATCGCGATCGACCAGCTCGATGCACAGGCCCGGACCGCACGGGCAAAGCCATCCGTCCCCTCCCAACGCGCGCCCCTCGTCACCCGCAAGCCAGGTGGACTCGCACGCCGCATCAACACGGGCCCCATCCCGGGCGCACTCAACCGCGTTGTGCCGGGCGTCGAGATCGAGATTCTCAACGATCACCGCGCCCGCGGGCCGCCCGGTCTCGTGCGCGCCGCTGACCCCATGCCCATCCACAACGCCCGACAGCGCCGTCGCCCCGGCCTTCGACGGATCGCACGGATCCATCGATCGAAGCGTGATCCCCGTGCCCGACAAGTCGAGCAGCTCTCGGTCCGTTCCCGGCGGAACAACAACCTCATCCCCATCCACCGCCGCGTCAATCGCCGCCTGGATGCTCGGGTACTGCCCCAGGACGTGCAACTCCTCCGCGCAGACCACGCCGCACAGACCGAGCACGACCGCCGCAAACACACCCGCTCCTCGCCTCATGTCGCCCTCGCATCCGCCCACCATCGGGCAGACCAGACTACCCGCCCGCCGCCCGATCTCCTACAGCTCTCCCCCACAGCCGGGCAGGGTCGTCATCACCGTTATCAATCCAGCACGCAATCCTCATGGATTTGATTCATGGCCCGATCCCCCCGATGCTTCCCCTGAACGACCGCCCCTCAGGAGCCCACCCATGACCACCGACCCCTTCAGCGCCCGCGACACCCTCGAATCCGCGGGCAAGACCTACAGCTACGTCCGCCTGGCCGCCCTCGAGCAGGCGGGCCTGGGCACGATCTCACGCCTCCCCTACTCCATCCGGGTCCTCCTCGAGGCCATGGTCCGCAACCTCGACGGCTTCATCGTCACCGAGAGCGACGTCTCGGGCCTCGCTGCGTACAACGCCAAGCAGGTCAACCGCGTCGAGATGCCCTTCATGCCCGGGCGGGTGGTGCTGCAGGACTTCACGGGCGTCCCCTGCGTCGTGGACCTGGCCGCCATGCGCGACGCCATGAAGAACCTCGGAGGCGACCCCGAGCAGATCAACCCCGCCGTCCAGAGCGACCTGGTCATCGACCACTCCGTCCAGGTCGACGACTTCGCCACCCGCGTCGCGCTCACCATCAACGCCCAGAAAGAGTTCGAGCGCAACAACGAACGCTACAC
>JAJDDH010000096.1 GCA_029260415.1 Phycisphaerales bacterium
GTAGATCTCGACCAGGGCCTGGAAGATCGCCGCGTGCCCCTCGAGGAAGAACGCGTCGCCCTTGGTCACGAACGGGAGCACGTCCGGGATGATCTGGGGGTCGAGCAGCATCGACCCGAGCAGGGACCGCTCGGCGTGGACGGAGGCCGGGGGCTCGCGGTCAAAGAGCTTGAGCCCCGCGTCGGCGCCCCCAGGGGCGTGGTTGGAGCGGCGCGGCTTGCCCTCGAACGAGCCCGAGGCCTTGGAATCGGTTGGCATTGAAGTCACGGGCTCACCTTCGCATCCCTGCGGCGCCTGTGGCGCGACCTGACAGCTTATCACAGCCCGTCCACACCTCCACTCCGGCTCTACCCTCACCCATGAGCCAGAGCGACCTCTCCGACGTGTTCTCCGCGGGCGATGGCCTGCCGGAGACTCTCCCCGCCGATCCCATGCCCGTGCTCGGCGCCTGGCTCGACGAGGCGACACAGGCCAAGATCACGCCCAACCCCAACGCGATCACCCTGGCCACGGCGGACGAGCGGGGGCGCCCCTCGGCCCGGATCGTGCTCTGCAAGGCGATCGTGCAGGACCCGGGGTACCTGGTGTTCTATACGAACTCGACGAGCCGCAAGGGGCGGGAGCTGGCGGCCAACCCCCACGTCGCGGCGGTCTTCCATTGGGACGCTTACGGGCGCCAGGGGCGGGTGGAGGGGCGGGTGGTCCGCTCGCCCGACAGCGAGTCCGACGCGTACTTCGCCTCGCGCCACTGGGCCAGCCGCCTGGGGGCGTGGGCCAGCGAGCAGTCCCGCCCGATCGAGTCTCGCGAGGCGCTGCTGGAGAAGGTCGCCCAGAAGGTGATCGAGCTGGACCTGGACCTTGGCGCGATGCTTGATGGGCGACCGGTCGAGATCCCGCGTCCGGAGTACTGGCACGGGTACCGCCTGTGGATCGAGCGGGCGGAGCTGTGGGCCGGGGGGACGGGGCGGATCCACGACCGGGCGGTCTGGACCCGCCCGGTGGGCGAGGGTGAGCGCCCGGATGTGGGCGCCTGGAGCGCCACGCGCCTGCAGCCCTGACCAGTAGGGGGGTAACGGTTGTGCTGGATGTCTGGTCTGGGCTTGCACATCTGAGTGCGGGGCGTCGGGAGCGGGGCTCCGCCTCGCCCGGCGCTGCGGATGAGCCGACAACGAGGGAGAGTATCCCCAGACGCCAGGCGAGGCCCGCACGACCGATGAACGCGAGAAAGCTTCTTAAGGCCGCTGAACTTCCGGGGCTGTACGACAAGATCAACCGCCAGCTTGACCAGGTGGGGATCGAGTCGCAGCCG
Organism: Phycisphaerales bacterium; assembly: GCA_029260415.1. Taxonomy (GTDB): domain Bacteria; phylum Planctomycetota; class Phycisphaerae; order Phycisphaerales; family UBA1924; genus JAJRXR01. Next base: position 1,310 of record JAJDDH010000096.1, read on the forward strand.
GCGGTCGCGGCGCGCCTGGTGGAGCTGGTGCAGGACCCGAGCGCCGGGCCTGTGGAGTTCTCCAGATCGATCCGCAACGACGCGGCGATCTGCGGGCGACTGCTCAAGCTCGTCAACTCCGCGGCGTTCGCGCAGATGAAAGTAGTGACCAGCGTCGATCGCGCCTGCATGCTGCTGGGCCAGGAACGCCTGCGGTCGATCACGCTCGGGTTCTACCTGAGCCGGAGCGCGACGGACCCGGAGCACGAGGAGCTGTCGCGCCGGATCTGGGGCGAGGGCGTTCTCCGGGGGTGCATCGCGGCAGAGCTCGCGCAGCAGACGGGCGGCGCGGGCGTCTCCGAGGCATTCCTCGTCGGGCTGCTGCTCGACGCGGGCGTGCCGGTCATGAACCGCCTGCTCAAGGATCGGTACGCGGAGCTGTGCGACCCTGAGATCGAGCCCGAACGCCGGTACCAGCTCGAGTTCGAGTCGCTGCCCATGACGCACATCGACGTGGGCGTTGCGCTGTGCAAGCGCTGGAAGCTCCCCGAGCTGCTGACCAAGCCGATGGCCTGGCACCACACGCCGCCGCCGGCAACCCCCGCGACGACCCCCGCGCAGCGCCTGCAACGGATCGCGTACTGCGTCGGGCTGGTCGGGCTGAGCGAGGGCGTCAGCGCCTCCGCCTTCGAGCACGAGGCCCGGACGCGTCTCGGGCTGCACAGGCACGAGCTCGACGAGGTCTGCGCCCGGGCGCTGAGCGAGTATGAGATCACCATCGACATTTTCGACAGCGTGGCGCAGAAGAGCCCGGGGGCCGGAGAGCTCATGGACCAGGTCCACCAGCGCCTGATCGACGCGCAGGATGTCGAGATGCTCAAGGTGGCGTCGCTCACGGGCTCGGTGAGCCGGGCGGCGCCCCAGTTCTCGCTGGGCGGGTCCATCGTCGAGATCGAACGCGCCGACCGGAACATGGCCGTGGCGTACCTGATGGGTGAACGGGGGGCGCGCCTCGCGGCGCATCACTTCATGCCCGGGGTTGAGAGCGCGCAGACGATCTCTGCGGCGCTCGCGATCACCCCGGCGCCGGGCGATGACTCGGTCCTGCTGGACAAGCACCTCCGCTCGCTGGCCGCCTAGCCGCTCCGGGCGCGCCACAGCAGACGCGCCAGCTGGAGCAGGCCCATCGGCGCGACGCCCGTCCGCCGTCGCTGGGCGCCCAGCACGCACAGCGCCTCCCACTGATCCCCGAGCACGCCCAGCGCCCACGATCTGGAACCGTCCGGGTCGTAGATGTTGGTGGACTCGCCCGTCGAGCCGTTGAGCTCGATGATCGCCAGGCCCCGGGCGCCCCGGAGGGCGTCCTCGCTCTCGCAGCGGATGTCGAACCGCCCGATGTCGAGCCCGCCGCCGTTGGCGCCCTCGTAGCGGCGTGCCGCGTCGTCGATGGCGCGCTCGAGCTCGGGCGTGATCAGGTCCGCCCCGTCGCTGAAGCGGGCGCCCAGCACGTGGTTGCCCATCTGCCCGAGGCGGACGCGCTCCCTGCGCCCGGGCACGTGCCGCGGGTCGGGCGCGGTCCGCAGCAGCGCCTCGCGCTGGTGACGCAGGCGGGGATGGCGCGAGACCAGCTGCGCGATCGAGCGGCACCCGTCCCCGACGACGTGGTTGTGCGCCTTGCGTGTGATCGAGAACACCCGCCCGCACAGCTCGCCCTCGCCCGGCTCGCGGTCGACGTGCTCGGGCGCGCGGACCCAGAACACCCCGACCTCGACGGGCCCCGGGTGAAACCTCTGCACGATCGCGGTTCCGTGGCAGGCGCCGAAGAACCGGAGGATGTCCTCGGGCGTGCGCGCCAGCGTGACCCCGGCGCCCCGCTGCCCGACGTCGGGCTTGAGGATGATCGGCAGCCCGCCCAGCTCGGGGTTCTCGCGCAGCGCGTCAGCGACCTGCTCGGCGCGCTGCGCTGGGGCGGGCTCGATGACGCGGAAGGCCAGGACCGGGGCGTCCGCGAGGCGGAGGCGTTCGAGGATGTCGCGTTTGGACTCGCCGATGATCCCGCCGCCGTTGGGGATGCCCGGGTTGACGCAGGTGAAGGACATGAGCCCGTGCCGGCGGGCGAGCCCGATGAGGCGCGGCGCCATCGCCAGGTACAGCGCCCACGTGGGCCAGAACTCGTGCCGGCTGATCCGCCCGGGCAGCAGCCGCAGCGTGCGCCAGCCCGAGGGCGTGAGCAGCAGCCCCGCCAGCACGAGCGCAATCAGGCCGAGCGCGAGCGAGAGCAGGATGCCAAGCCCCCAGAACCGGAAAGCGAGCCCGAGCAGCCCATCGTCGGGGGTGAGCATGTTCGCGGGATTGGGCAGGGCGCCGTGGGCCAGCAGCCAGACGAGCGTGAGACTCAGCAGCGGGACGATGACGACGCGTCCGAGCCAGCACGCGGGCGAGCGACGGCGTCTGTGGTCGCGCACCAGGCTCAGGCCCGCTCCAACCCAGAGCGCCGCGGTCGCGACCCCGAAGTCCAGCGTCATCGCGCCGACGAGCAGGGCGAGGAGCACTGTCATCACACGTGGCGCCGCCCAGCACATCGGGGCGAGCAGAACAATCCAGACCAGCCAGTGCACGCCGCGGAGCGTGACAATCAGCCACTCCCAGGTCCGCGCGAGCCCGGCGCGCTCCGGGCGTGGGCAGCGGTTGTCGTACCCCGTGAGCGGCTGGGCGCCCGGCGTGTCGTGACGCGCGAAGTGCTCCAGGAACACCCCGCCCGCTTCCTCGGTCTGCATGAACGGGATGAAGTGGCTCGCGTCGAGCATCACGAGGCGGCTGGCGGGCATGAGCTCGTGGTGGCGCTCCGCGTTCCAGTCGGCGGTGAGGAAGTCATGCCGTCCGTGCAGGATGAGGGTGGGGGTGGTGAGGCGCTCCATGATCCCGCGGGCGGGGCGCTGGTCGGTGTCCCAGAAGTTCCAGAGCCACCCGAGGCGTTCGGCGCGGCTGGCGAACAGGCCGAAGTGGGGGATCAGCTCGCCCGCAGCGCCGATCGCGCCAAGGCCCAGGGCATACTTGGCGTGCTCAAAGACATAGCTCCCCGAGCCCTCGGTCTCCTGGGCGCCGACGGAGGACATCATGGTGACGCTCGCGACGCGCTGCGGGGCGATGTCCGCGGCATGGATCGCGGCGTACCCGCCGTTGGACCAGCCGACGATGTGCGCCCGCTCGATGCCCAGCTCGCCCATCATCGCCAGCACGGCGCGTGCGTGTGCCTCACTCGAATAGCTCGGGACGAATCGGGCACGCCACGGGCTGCGGGGCGCGCCCTCGGGCGGGAAGAGCAGGCTCTCGCCGAAGCCCGGGAGGTTGGGGGCGATGACGGGGCGTCCGTCGTCGCTGAAGATCTGGACGAGGGTCGGGTCGTCGGGCGAGCGGGAGAAGCCGAAATCGGCGCCGTGCCCGGGCGAGCCGTGCAGCATGATGACGGGCACGCGCGTGGACGCTCTTGGATCCGGACCCCACTCAAAAACATCCAGCCCCATGCGCCCATCGCCCGGGACAGCGCCCTCCCGATCCATCGCGGGGATCAGTAGCTGACGCCCCGCGGACGGGGCGACGGGCATCGTCGCGTACCGCTGCGAGATGTGCGACGCGATCAGCAACAGCACATACAGCAGACCACCCGTGAGCAGCAGTCCGAACTTGTGCTTGCCAAGAGCCTTTGCCATGCGTCAGCCGGCAGACTCATTGGTGGTGATCGGCGTGTAGTTTCGCCCGCGGATCTGCGAGCTCCCCAGCTGCCCGCACGCGGCCATCTGGCTCCGTCCTTTGGTCCTGCGGCGCTTGACGTACACCCCCTGCTCGCTCATCGCCCCGATGAACCGCGTCACGCTGTCCTCGCTGGGCGCGGGCCAGGGCGAGTCGCGGCGCGGGTTGTAGGGGATCACGTTGAGCAGCCCGATGTGCCCCTGCGTCTCGGATCGGGTGAACGGGCGGAGCCAGTCGCCAAGCTGGCGGGCGTGCTCGTCCGAGTCGTTCACGCCCGGGATCAGCACGTACTCGAACAGGATCTTGCGGCTGGCGCGGACCTTCATCAGGTCCAGCATCACCTCGCGCAGCTCGTCCATGCCCCAGCGCTTGTTCAGGGGCATGATCTCGTTGCGGACCTCGTCGCTGGGCGCGTTGACCGAGAGCGCGATGCCCAGGCGCTTCCAGCCCTCCTGCTGCACGACCTCGACCAGTCGGCGCAGCCCGTCCACACGCCCGACGGTCGAGACCGTGATCGAGCTCATGGGCATGCCCGGGCCCGAGTGATCCGCCAGGCAGGCGATGGCCCCGAGCACCTCGTCGAGGTTGTCCAAGGGCTCGCCCATGCCCATGAAGACGATGTTGTCGATCGGCGCGTCTCGTCCCTCGTCGAGCAGGATCTCCCGCGCCGCCCACCACTGCCCGACGATCTCCGCGGCCGTGAGCGACCGGACCAGCCCCATCTGCGCCGTCTCGCAGAACCCGCACCCCATCGCGCACCCGACCTGGCTCGAGACGCACAGCGTGTGCCCCTTGCGTCCGGTCCGCCCGATCATGGGGATGATCACGCTCTCGATGTCGAGATGGGGCACGCCCTGGTCCGCGAACCGACCGGAATCGGGCGGGTCGAGGCGCTGGACGAACTTGGTGGTGATCCCTTCCTCGCAGGGCTCGTCGAGCCGGTTGACGATCGGGGCGATGACCGTGCGCGCCAGGCCCGGGATCGCGGACCAGTCACGCTCACGGAAGAAGCGCGCGTACGCCCTGCGGGCGTGCAGCAGCGGGACGCCGCGCTGAGCGCAGGCCTGTGCAAACTCGTCGCGGGTCAGGCCGAGCGGGGAGATGGGGGAAGGGGTGTCAATCATCATCAAGGGGCTCGGAGGCGGAGCGGTGAGATGGTATGCTGGCCCCCTCTCCGGGCGATCCGCCCGCTGCTGGGGTCTTCCATGCGACATCGGGTCCGTTCTCGCCGGGCGTTTACGCTGATCGAGCTGCTGGTGGTCATCGCGATCATCGCGCTGCTCATCGGCATCCTGCTGCCCGCGCTGGGCAAGGCACGCGAGGCGGGCTGGACGACCGTCTGCGCGAGCAACCTCAGGCAGCTGGGCGTCGCGACGACGATGTACGCAGACGACAACACCGAGCAGATCTGGCCCATCGTTTTTGATGGCAACGCGATCGACCAGACCTGGGCCCAGCGGTGGAACGCGTCCGAGGGCAAGTGGGAGCTGGGCCCGATCTACGAGTACCTCTCCAACGCCCACGAGGGGCTCGCCTGCCCCAAGAACAAGCGCCGCGCCCACGACGGGCAGGACCACTCCAACACCGGGTTCACCTCGGGCAACGTCGACTTTGATTACACCTTCATCACCGGTATGCAGGGCGCCCGCATCGACCTGGAACGCCGCCTGTACTACGCGGACCGGGCCAGCGGCGCCTGGCCCGGCGGACGCGGTCCCCGCTTCATCGGGCCCGACTCGGACACCGCGATGGGCCTCACGGCCTTCCGCCGCCCGCCCATGTTCGTCGAGGAGCACACCGAGTGGTACAACTCGCGCGTGCCCGACGGGCTCTGGGGCAACGCAGACCAGATCTCCGCACGACACGGGGGCTCGGGCTGGGTCCTCCTGCTCGACGCGACGGTCATGAAGCTCGACGCGGGCAACGGCGTCAGCGACACCGCGCAGGAGGACGAGGACTTCGTTGCCAACGAGGTCTACGCCAAGGTCACCCGCAACGGCAACACCTTCTTCCGCGGCCTCACCTGGTGGGACGAGCACCGGGCCAACCGGGCCCACGGCTGGATCAACTCCATCGAGTTCTGACCCCAACCCCCGCCCAGGCCAGAGCCCGCCCCGGCTACCATCGCTCTGCAAGCGAGGAGCCCGACCGATGCCTGAATCGATGGCGTGGATGACTGTCAAACAAGCCCTGAGCACCGAGCCCGGCGCCCAGATCACCCTCAAGGGTTGGGTCCGCACCCGGCGCGACTCCAAGGCGGGCCTCTCCTTCGTGCAGCTGCACGACGGGACATGCTTCGACGCCATCCAGGTCGTCGCCAAGAACGACCTGCCCAACTACGAGTCCGAGGTCCAGCGCCTCACCACCGGCGCCAGCATCGAGGCGACCGGAACACTCGTCGAGTCCCGGGGCAAGGGCCAGAGCGTCGAGATGCAGGCCAGCGAGGTCCGGGTTGTCGGCTGGGTCGAGGACCCGGACACCTACCCCGTCCCCCAGAAGCGCCACACCATGGAGTACCTGCGCGAGCAGGCGCACCTGCGTGTGCGGACCAACACCTTCGGCGCCGTGGCCCGGGTGCGTCACACGCTGGCCGCGGGCATCCACCGGTTCTTTGACGAGCGCGGGTTCAACTGGATCCACACACCGATCATCTCGACGTCCGACGCCGAGGGCGCGGGGCAGATGTTCCGCGTCTCCACGCTGGACCTGGAGAACCTGCCCCGCACGAGCGAGGGCCAGGTCGATTACGACCAGGACTTCTTCGGGCGCGAAGCGTTCCTCACCGTTTCGGGGCAGCTCAATGTCGAGACGTACTGCGAGGCGCTGTCCCGCGTGTACACGTTCGGGCCGACGTTCCGCGCGGAGAACAGCAACACGAGCAGGCACCTGGCCGAGTTCTGGATGATCGAGCCCGAGATTGCGTTCGCCGATCTGGCGGACAACGCAAAGCTGGCCGAGGACATGCTGAAATATCTTTTCGCGGACCTGCTCGAGCGCCGGGGCGACGACATGGCGTTCTTCGACCAGCACATCGAGCCGGGCGTGGTGGAGCGTCTCAAGAGCATCATCGAGTCGCCGTTCAAAACAGTCACGTACACCGAGGCGATCGACATCCTGGAGAAGTCGGGCAAGAAGTGGGAGTTCCAAGTGAAATGGGGCTCGGACATGCAGTCCGAGCACGAGCGGTACCTGACCGAGGAGCACTTCAAGCAGCCGATCCACGTGATCAACTACCCCAAGGCGATCAAGGCGTTCTACATGCGCCTCAACGACGCGGGCACGGATGAGGCCCCGGGCGAGACGGTCGCCGCGATGGACACGCTCGTGCCCGGCATCGGCGAGATGATTGGCGGCTCCCAGCGCGAGGAACGCCTGGACGTCTTGGACGAGCGCATCCGCGAGATGGGCCTGGACCCCAGCGAGTACTGGTGGTACCGCGACCTGCGCCGCTACGGGACTGTTCCTCATGCGGGCTTCGGGCTGGGCTTTGAGCGCTTGATCCAGTTCTGCACGGGCATGAAGAACATCCGCGACGTGATCCCGTTCCCGCGGGCGCCGCGCCAGGCGGAGTTCTGAGTGATGATCGTCGCGCGCGCCATCATCGTGACGCTGCTTCTCTTCGTCACGTCGGCGCGCGCCGGCGACGACACCCAGACCAGCGCCGCGCTGGGCTCGATCCGCGAGCTGCTCACCGACATGGCCGCCGCTGTCGAGAGCGGCGACATCGGCGAGTACCTCTCCCACGTCTCCCCCCACGACCCGGTATTTCTCTATGAACAACGCGCCTGGGCCGCGGATCTGCGGGAGCACCCCGTCGTCGGCTTCCAGCTGCGGCTCGTCCAGCCCGAGGAACTCGAGCTCTCCGAGCACGCCTGGGCGACGGGCGAGCTCTCCATGCGCTGGCGGATGAGCGAGCGCCGCCCCTGGCGCGAGGTGCGCTTCCCGGCGCGGTTCGAGGCGATGAACGACGTTGACGGGCCCTGGTTCTACGCGGGCGAGCACTGGAACATCGTCCACGACGAGCGCCACGGCGCCCCCAACCGCGCCATGGCCCTGGACGACCAGCTCCCCGCCGCGCTGCAGATCGTCGAGCTCATGCCCGGCGTCCGCGCATCGGTGGACGACATGTTCGACGTCGAGAACCCGCGCGAGCAGCAGCTCAAGATCTACCCCTCGATGCAGCACCTGCAGGCCTCGATCTACCTGTCGTACACCGAGCCCCTGGGCGGGTGGAACGAGCCGGGCGAGGCGATCAAGCTGCTCGCGGGCGATTCGCTTCGCTCGCGCGGGCTCAAGCGCCTGCTGGCGCACGAGTACGCCCACGCCGTGACGTTCACGCTGGGCGATCGCGCCACCGACGTGGACTGGTGGGTGCTCGAGGGCGTGTCCGAGCACGCGTCGGACGTCGCGACCACGCCCACCGACCGCACCGACCGCCTGATGGGCATGTGGACGCGCGAGGGGGAGCTCAAGGCCTGGCCCCAGCTGGCGGACTTCCGCGGCGAGGCCGAGGCGTACGCCATCTGGGTCTACGTCCAGGGGCGGCACATGATCGGCTACCTCACCGAACGCTTCGGCGACGACGCCCGCAACCAGTGGCTCACCATGATGGCCCAGGGCGCCTCGCTCGAAGAAGCCTCCGGCGCGGTCTTCGGCGTGTCGTTTAAGCAGATCGACGCGGACTGGCGCACAAGCCTCGAGGCGCTGGCCCCCTCGGGCGGGCCCTCGCCCAGCCCAAACTAGCTTTAGGGAACGGGCGCCGCGGCGGTCGCGTCGGGGTTGACGATGCGCACGCCCGAGTCGCCGACCTCTTTCGGATCGGGCGAGCGGAACCCGAGTGCGAACACCCAGAGGCACACCGCCAGGAACGCGGTGTACAGCGCGATCCAGCCGACCGTGTCGCGGACGGACTTGGGCTTCTCACGCAGCGGCTTGCTCACCGCCAGCGCCGCGTCGGCCAGCGCCGGCCCCGCGTGCTTGGCCGCGGCCCTGGCGACGGGCGTGAGCGTGCGCTTGGTCGTGCGCCAGGCGATGATCAGCGGCGCCAGCCTGCCCGTCGGGGGCGCGGGCTCGGGCCTGGGCGGGATCTCCTCGACCGTTGTCGACACGGGCTCGGGCGCCGGAGCGGGGTTGTCCTCGGTGGACACGCTGGCGGGGTGCTCTTCGGGTTCGGGCGCCTCGGGTTCGGGCGTGGTCGGGATCTCCACCATGCCCGCGACCGCCTCGGCCGAGTCGTGGTGGTCCGGGTCGACCGGCTCGGGCGCCTTGAACGCCGTCGAGTCGCCCAGCGCCGCGACCGCGTCGAGCAGCTCGGCGTCCGCGTCCCGCTCTGGCTCAGGCTCGTCGCTGTCCGCCGGTTGAGGCGGCTCGGGCTCGTCGATCGGCGCCGGGTCCGACGCCTCGTCGGCGATCAGCTCCTCGCTCGCCGCAGCGAGCATGTCGTCGAGCGAATCGCCCGACTCATGATCGCTCGCGCCGGGCGCCGTGGGCTCGGGCGGGGCGTCCTCGGGGACCTCGTCGATCGGCGCCTCGTCTGGCTCACTCGGTTCGGGGGTTGCCACCGCCGTTTCCTGCGGGGCGCTCGACCGGGCCGGCTCGGGCTCGTCGCCGAGCAGGCCCTCGATTTCCCCCGTGATGTCCTCGGCGACGCCGTCGGCCTCTGGTCCCAGCTCGCTGTCCAACTCGGACCGCTCGTCCTGCGCGTCGTTTGTATCCGCGCGCGGTTCGTCGGGCTCGGACGGGCTGACCTCGCCCAGCCCCTCATCGGCGACCATGCCCGACAGCTCGTTAACGTGCTCCGTGTGCAGCGTGTCGGCCGGCTCAGGCGCCGTCCCGGGCGGGTCCTCGCCCTCGGACTCGTCCACGCGGGTCTCGACCAGGGGCTCGTGCTCGATGGAGGCGTCGCCCAGGTCGCTGATCGCGTCCATGAGTTCGCCAAGATCCGCTTCGACCTCGCTGAGCACGT
>JAJDDH010000097.1 GCA_029260415.1 Phycisphaerales bacterium
GAGGGCGTCATCGCGGGCGAGACCGCGATCTGCAAGGTCGAGCAGACCGCCCTGATCTACCGCGGGTACGAGATCGCGGACTTGGCCGCCAACGCGAGCTTCGAGGAGGTCGCGTACCTGCTGCTCAACTGCGAGAAGCCCACGAGCGAGCAGCTCGTAGCGTTCAACAAGCACCTGGTCAGCGAGCGCGGCCTGCCCGAGGCGGTCCGCGAGTTCCTGCGGACCTCGGGCGAGCTGGTGAACAACCAGCACGCCGTGCCTATGGACATCCTCCGCACGGCGGTGTCCATCCTGGGGCACCTGGACCCCGAGTGCCAGGACATCACGCTCGAGGCGAACCTGCGCAAGTCGATCCGCCTGCTGGCCAAGACCCCCACCATCATCGGGCACATGCAGAACGCGATCGACGGCAAGGAGTTCGTCCAGCCCGACGACGCGCTGAGCCACGCCGCGAACCTGCTGTGGATGATGACGGGCGAGACGCCGACCCCTGAGGCCGTCAAGGTGATGGACGTGAGCCTGGTGCTGTACGCCGAGCATGATTTCAACGCGAGCACGTTCACCAGCCGCGTCATCGCGGGGACGCTGAGCGACATGCACGGCGCGATCACGGGCGCGATCGCGGCGCTCAAGGGCCCGCTGCACGGCGGGGCGAACGAGGCCGCGATGGAGATGCTCGCCGAGATCCGCAAGGACATCGGTCCTGAGAACGACCAGGCCAAGATCCAGGCGTGGATGGAGAACGCGTTCACGACCAAGCGCAAGCTGATGGGCTTCGGGCACCGTGTTTATAAGAACGGCGACCACCGGGCGCCGATCCTGCACGCGCTGGGGCGCAAGGCCGCGGAGGCGCGCGGGGACGAGTTCGTGAAGCTGTTTGAGCTGGGCGAGAGCGTGCAGAAGATCATGGAGGAGCAGAAGCACATCTTCCCCAACGTGGACTTCCCGTGCGGGATGACGTACTTCACGATGGGGATCCCTGTTCCTCAGTACACGCCGATCTTCGTCGCCAGCCGGATGTCCGGGTGGTGTGCGCACGTGAGCGAGCAGCACGCCAACAACCGCCTGATCCGCCCGCGGGTGGCGTACACCGGTCCCGAGCTTCGGCACTGGAACGCCTGAGCCCGGCCCGATCCTGAGCAGCAACCGAGGGCGGGCCTGCCTGGCTCGCCCTTTCTCGTGCGCGAAGCGCGGGAGCGCCGATACCGAACAAGAGCCTGGGGGCGGTCGTTGTAACCTGACCGGCGCCCAAGGGGAGACCGATGATCACGATCCACTGCGACAACTGCGAGCGAGAGCTCGAACTCGAGGACCGGGAGGCGGGGACCAAGGTCGCCTGCCCGCACTGCGGGGATATCAACCGCGTGCCCGAGAGCGCGAGCGCCAGGCCCGACCGGGCCGACCGGGCGACCGAGGCGGGGCTGCCCCCGGATCACGGCCCGGAGGCGACGGTCCGGACGCTGCGCCCGTGCATGGTGCGAGCCAGGCCGCTGAGCTTCACGGGCGTGGCGCTGCTCATGATCGCGGGGCTGGTGGGCGTGGTCATGGGCCTGACGACCGAGGGTCGGGCGTGGTTGGCGATCCTGGGCGGCGTGATCGCTCTCCTGGGCTTCGGCGTGCTAATCGTCTGGTGGCTCAAGACGATGTCCGCCTCGCTGGTGGTGACCAACAAGCGGACGATCATGAAGAAGGGCATCCTGGCCCGGTCCAGCTCCGAGGTGGTCCACGACAACATCCGTAACATCCAGATCGACCAGACTTTCTGGCAGCGGGTCTGGGGGGTGGGGTCGATCGGGATCTCGAGTTCCGGGCAGGACGGGATCGAGATCCAGCTCAACGACCTGAAGGGGCCCACGGACATCCGGAAGGTGATTGATCTGTACCGCCCGCTGTGACCCCGCCGGGGCGCTGGACGCGGAGGGCTGGGTCGGGTTCAATAGGGCAGCTCGGAGAGACCGGGCGATGGGAACCATGGGCAGGAGGCCCGCGACGCCATGAGCCTGAACGATCTGACATTCCTGCACAAGATCCGCCTGCGGGTGCTCGCGATCCTCGTGGGCTCGGGTCTTGCCGTGTTCGGGATCCTGTCGCTGGTGTCCTGGCCCGCGCTGCCCGTGATCGGGGTGGCGGTGATCACGGTCGCCGCGGTGGTGCACCGGGTGACGCACAAGCTCTCGGCGCCGCTGTGCCACGCCTGCGGGCACGACCTGACCGGTCAGCCCGACTCGTCGATCGGGCTGATCTGCCCGGACTGCGGGTCGGTGAACATCCCGCTGCCCAGCCCGGAAGAGCGCGAGTCGCGTCGCGCATGAGAAAGGGCGCCCGCCTGTGAGGCGAGCGCCCGGGTATGAACTCAGTCAAGAGACCTGATCAGTCGTCGGCCTTCTTGGTCGAGGCCTTCTTCTTGGTGGTCTTCTTCTTGGCGGGGGCCGACGCGCCCGCCTCCGCCTTCATGCGCTCGTTGAAGTCGTCGGCGCTGACCTCCTCGACCTCGGCTTTGTCGAGGATCGCGTCGGTCGTCTTGTGCTCGCGGATCTGCTGGACGAGCGCCTGGACGCGGTTGTTCTGGATCAGCTCCTGGCGGAGCTTCTCGGGACGCTCGCCCTGCTCCAGGGCCATCTGCGAGATCATCGCGTTGACCTCGGCCTCCTCGATCTGCACGCTCAGCTCCTCGCCCGCCTTGGCGAGGATGAACAGCATCTTGAGCTCACGCACCGCGTCGGACGCGCTGGCGGCGCGCAGCTCGGCGATGTGCTCCTCGATCTGCTG
>JAJDDH010000098.1 GCA_029260415.1 Phycisphaerales bacterium
GGCTCATCGACTCGCTCTGCTGGAGCAGCTCGCGCACCGCCTCGCTGGCCTGCTCGAAGTCGCCAGAGCGCAGTCGATCGGCGAGCTCCTTGCTCATCGCATCGTCGCCCGCCTCCAGCTCGCGCGTCAGCTCCTGGAACGCGTCGCGTTCGAGCTCCCGGCGCAGCGCTTCCTGTTCGAGCGACTCCGCCGTGCGTTCGAGCGTGCTCGCCGCCTCCGCCCGCGCCTCCTCGGGCGTGGTCAGCCCATCGCTCAGCTCGGACTCGATCTCTGCCAGCCGCTCCAGGTCCTGGGTGCTGGCGCCCTCCAGGGTCGGCTCGTCCGCCGCGGCTTCGCGGATCGCCTGCAGCGCGTCCTCTACCTGCTCGATCGCCTCGGTCCGCTCCGCCAGCGTGACCGGCGGCGTAACAGAGTTGCCGCCCCCCACCGCCCGGTACGGCAGCAGCAACCCACCGAGCACCGCGAGCGCCCCGACCGCGGGCCAGGCGACCCACGTCCAGCCCCAGCGGATCGGCGCCGCCCGGGCGATATCCGCCTCCCGGGCCGCCGCCTCGCCCTGCTCGATCGCGAGACGCGCGAAGGCGTCGTCCTGATTGTGAAAATCATCCCCGAGCGCGATCGCGTTCCGCAGGCGATCGTGCGACGCGAGCGATTCGTCGATGAGCGCCGCCCCGTGCATCGCCCGCGCCGGGCGACGCATCGACCATGCCGCGGCGCCCAGGCCCGCGGCCACCATCGGTCCGGCAACGAGCATCCACCACGCGAGATGGAGCACGATCAGCCGGTCCGTCGCGATCAGCAGCACGGCGACCAGAGCGCCCAGCAGCATCGCACGCCCGAGAACCGCGACACCGACGCCCCGTCTCTCGCGCCTCGCGGCCCGCAGACCCGCCCTGATCGCGCCCTGTGGCTGCGTTCCCATCGCCCAATTCTACGGGCCACGGGCGTCGCGCGTTGCGTCGAGTATCCTCGGGGGGTGCAGATCCACGACGCCCTTGCCGAACTGATCGCCGGACGCCCGCTGGGCGAGTCTGGCGCCGAGTCCGTTTTCGAGCAGATGCTCGCCGGAACCCTCGACGACGCCCAGATCGGCGCCCTCCTGGGCATGATCCAGGCCCGGGGCCCGAGCGTGGACGAGCTCGTCGGCGCCGCCCGCGTCATGCGACGCCACGTCGAGAAGGTCCCCACGCCCGACGACCCGACGCGCCCGATCATCGACACCTGCGGCACCGGGGGCGCGCCCAAGACCTTCAACGTCTCCACCGCCGCGGCGATCGTCGTAGCGGGCGCCCGCGCCCAGCCGGGCACAGGCGTCGAGCGCGTCCTCGTCGCAAAGCACGGCAACCGCTCGCGAACCGGTCGGGGATCCGCCGAGGTGCTCATGAGCCTGGGCGTCAACGTGGACGCCTCGCCCGACGTTCAGGGACGCTGTCTCGACGAGGCGGGGTTGTGTTTTTGCTTCGCGATTCACCACCATCCCGCGGCCAAGCACGCCGTGCCCGTCCGCCGGTCGCTGGGCGTGCCCACCATGTTCAACCTGCTGGGCCCGCTGACCAACCCAGCGGGCACGCCCCGTCAGCTGCTGGGGGTGTGGGACGGTCGCTTTGTCGAGCCCCTGGCCCAGGCGCTGCTGCGCCTCGGCGCCGAGCGCGCGTGGGTGGTGCACTCCGACGACGGGCTTGATGAGCTCAGCATCACGGACTGCACGCAGATCGGGCGGGTCGAGAACGGCCGGGTCGAGCCTGGTCGCATCGACCCCGAGCCCCTGGGCCTCTCGTGCGACTCGCTCGAGCAGCTCCGGGCCCGCGACGTGGAGCACGCGGCGGACATGGTCCGCCAAATCATCGGGGGCGATGATGGCCCGCCGACGGACATGACGCTGCTCAGCGCGGGCGCGGCGATGGTGGTCGCGGGCGCCGCGGGCACGATCGAATCGGGTATCGAGCTGGCGCGGGAGTCGATCGGTTCGGGACGAGCCCAGAGGGCGCTCGACGATCTCGCCCGTCTCTCGCACGAGCGGTAAGCCCTAGTCCTGCGAGACGGCCTCGATGATCTCATCGAGCGTGCGCTCGTTGCTCAGGCCCACCGACGCAGCGTCCCGCGAGACCAGGGCGTAGCGGAACGTCTTCTCGTCCTTCGGGTTGGGCGCGATCCACAGGATCAGGTCCAGCTCGCCGTGGTTCTTGAGCACCTTGCGGACCCGTGACCCGAACTCCGGGGCGTCGATCGGGACAGCGCCCCGCGCGTTCTCCGCCTCAGCCAGCAGGGCGATCTGGCGTTCACCCTCGTCCTGGCTCAGGGTCACCGGATCGCTGACAAGGTCTCCGACGAGTTCCACGCCGCCCGCGCGGAGCGCCGCGATCCCGTAGCCGATGTCCGACGCGATGCTCTCGTGCAGGGGGTACGCCAGGTCCGAGACCACGAGCATGGTCGCGTCCAGGGCCATCGACGCGGGGTAGACGGGCGCCTCGGGCATCGTCGCCATCTCGGGCATGGGCTTCATGCCGCGGATCTCGTGCGTGAGCGTCCCGTCGTCGTGGAGAGTCGTCGTCTCGCTGTAGTAGGTACGGGAGCCGGGCTTGAGGGCGAGCACCACGGCGATTCCACCGGCGAAGAGCATGAAGAACAGCAGCAGCGCCGCCACCACGCCCGCGGCGCCAGCGCGCTCGTGCCGGGCGGTGGACGTGTGCCGACCCCGTCGATTGTTGACACGCTCGTGAGCGCGACGGCGCGTCTCCGCGGCGCGAGCGCGAGCGCTGGCGACCTGGTCCGCCGCCTTGTACCGGTGCTCGACCGGGCGAAGCGGGCGGGGCGCCTGAGCGGGGCGAGCCCTGCCCCCAGCGCCCGCGTCGTACCGACCCGTCAGCCAGCTCGCCAGTGAGATGTTGGGCTTGACCCGCCCGCGAGCCGCCGGGGGGGTGAACGCGTTGGCGACCTCCGCCGCGGCCTGGGCCGCCGCCGCCGCGACGTCCTTGCCGATCCCAACCGCCGCGACCGCGACCTTCGGGGGCACGGGAGTCGCGGCCTTGGGAGTCTCGCGCACGGGCTCGTCAGCGTCGTCGTCCTGCATGGGCGCCGGCGCGCCCACCGCGCCCGACATGCTGGGCAGGTCCGCCGGACGCATCGCGAACGGGTCGCTCGAGGCCCGCACCGCGTCAAGGTCCGCCAGCATCGCCGCGGCGCTGGCGTACCGCTGGTCGTACTCGGCCATCGCCCGGCGCACGATCCATCGCAGCGCCTCGGGGCAGCGCTTGGAGATCTGGCTCAGCCCCCCGTGCGCGGGGAACGAGTTCTCGATCACCGAGAACAGCACCGCGCCCGCGGCGTACACGTCGAACTTCGCCCCGTCGATCTGGTGCACCTTCACGCCCCGCAGCGCCTGGCGCACCAGCTCGGGATCGCGGAAGTACTCGGTGCCGTGGGTCGTCAGGGTCATCGCGCTGCGCAGCGGCGTGACGAGCCCGAAGTCCACCAGGTGCGCGCCGTCGCCCTCAATAATGATGTTGTCGGGCTTGACGTCCTTGTGCCACAGCCCGCCCGAGTGGTACGTGTGCAGCGTGTCGAGCAGGTCGGAGATGTAGCCCGCGGCGCTGTTCAGCTTCTCGTCGGAGAGACCCTCGCCCCCGCTCTCGGCGTGCATCCGCTGCGTCACCATCGCCAGCGACTCACCCGGCACGTACTTCATCACGTAGAAGAACCGCTCGCCCTCTTCCGAGTGCTCGAGCACCAGCCCCAGCTTCTTGGCCGCGTCCAGCGACCGGCTCTCGCGCAGGATCTGCGGCAGGCTCGACCCGTCGTTGATGCTGAACACCTTGATCACGACCCGGTCCAGGTCCCCGTGCCCGCGCCGCTCGAACCCGGCCCGCTTCATCGCGTCGGGCTCGGCGACGTACAGCTTCCCGCCCGAGCCCCCGCCCTGCAGCGAACCGATGATCGTGTACCCCTCGAACATGCCCACACGCTTCTTGCTGGGCTTGTCGCGCCCGGGCGCCGCGGCCATGACCTGCGGCAGGCGCTGCTCGAACCCCTCGGTCGCGCTCCGCAGCCCGATCAGCGCCAGCGGGCGCCCGATCAGGATCCGGTAGCAGCACCCGAAGACGCTGGACATCTCCGTGCTGAACGCCCTGCCGTAGTGCCCCGCCGCGGACCATCGCCCGATGAGCACCGTCCCCGTGACCAGCAGCGCGTAGATCGGCAGCAGCACCGCCGAGCCCACGATGCGTCCCGCGTCACCGATGACGCCGAAGATGAACGAGAAGACGTGCGAGACGAACATGCCGATCCCGGTCAGCACCTTGCCCAGCAGCGCCACGCCCAGCCCGATCACGACGATCAGCAGCACGATGCCAAACGCAACGGCCAGCAGTGTGAGGATCAGTCCCGCGATGCTCATGTCCGGCTCCTTCGGTCCCCCGGCGTGGGCCCGCCCGACGCTCAGTCGGCCAACGCCCGCTCGTCCGCCCGCCGAAGCTCCATCTGCTGGTGGTAGATCTCAGCAATCGCCTCGTCGAACATGGCGTCCAGACCTTTATCCAGCTCGCCACCCGCACCATTGGGATTCCCCGCCAGCCCGTTTCGCTCCGCCTCCCTCAGCTCCTCCTGCGTGAACGAGTAGGTTGCCACCACCTCGTGCAGGCGGGCCCGGAGCACCCCCCGGATCTTGGTCAGGCGGCGCGAGACCGTTGGCTCCGAGACGCCCACGTTCGTCGCTACGTCCTTCCCGCTCATCCCGTCGAGCACGCGCATCCGGTAGATCGCGAACTCGGTGAAGTCGCTCTCGCGCTCCACCATCCGGATCGCGGCCTCAACCTTGGCCCGGAAGACCGCCGCCTCGTACGCCTCGTCCACGCCCAGGCCAGACGCCGAGCCCATCCATGCCTCGTCCAGCGAGGCGTTGGCCTTACCGCCACCACGTTTCAGGGCGTTTCTCCGGTCCATCTCGTCGCCCAGCACGTGCTTGGCAATCGCCAGCAGCCAGGTCGAGAACCGGGCGCCCCGCCCGGGGTCGTACCGATCGATCGAGTTTGAGAGCGCCGTCAGGGTCTCCTGCGACAGGTCCCGGACCGTCTCGACCCCGATCCGCCCGCGCCCCCACTTGGTCAGCTGGGCTCGGATGACCGGGCCGAAGGTCTCCCACAGCTCGAACCACGCGCTCTGGTCGTTGGCGCGGAGGCGGCTGATGAAGCTCGTCGTGAGCGAGTTGAGCATGCGACGTTGACCCCTGCTCGCCCATCCAAGCACGGGCGGCGTTCAGGTTCTTCCGATTCGGGCAGGGGCAATTCCCCTGGTTCTGCCATCCCAATATGCCGCAAGAGGATACGCCACGCCCGCGCCGAGGCCGCGATCGGCCCTCCGGAGCGCGTTTGACGTCCGAAAACCGCAAAATCTTCGCTCACGCTGAAAGCCCGCCCCGTGCCTTCCCAGCAACCACTCTGTCAGGGCGTCGTCGGGTCAGGCCCGTCACGCCGGAACAACACGCACGGCAGGCGCCCTCCAGGACGCCCGCACACGACAGGCGCCGGGCAACCCGGCACAGAGGGACCGAGTCCCAGGAGTAGAATAATGGCTGGCGTCACCAAGACAGTGGTTCGGGTTGGCTTGCTCGCGGCCCTGGCCGGAGGCACGCTCATCGTCGTCGCTGGCCCGGACACCGCCCGGGCCCTCATGCACCAGGCTCACTCCAACGTGAGCGGCGCGATCAACGGCATGGTCGATGACCCTGTCGCCCTCCGCGCCCAGCTCAAGAGCCTGGAAGCCGAGTACCCCAAGAAGATCACCGAGGTCCGCACGGACCTGGGCGAGGTCCAGGGCCAGATCTCCCAGCTCGACCGCGAGCTGCGGGTCTCGTCCAAGGTCGTCGAGCTCGCCAGCAACGACCTGGCCCAGCTCGACAACACCCTCTCCCACGCCCAGCAGGTCCAGAACGAGAACCCGGGCTCGATCGTCCGCGTGGTCTTCAACGACCGCAAGGTCGCCCTGGACGACGCGTTCGGCAAGCG
>JAJDDH010000099.1 GCA_029260415.1 Phycisphaerales bacterium
GCGTGAAGTGCGTCGCGACGATCGGGGCGCCGGCGCAGGCGTCGCACGTGCAGCACCTGCTCACCAGCGCCGAGTTCATGGACGATGAGACGGCGGAGGTCAGCATCGGGGGTCGCCCGTTCCGCATCGGGCGCCAGCTGGTCGAGGACCTGGAGCAGCGCGACAGCGTGACGCACATCCGCGAGATCGACGCGGCGCTGATGGTGATGCACTCGCCCGTGGATCAGGTCGTGGGGATCGACAACGCGGAGAAGATCTACGTCGCGGCGAGGCACCCCAAGAGCTTTGTGTCGCTCGACAAGGCGGACCACCTGTTGAGCGAGGCGCGCGACGCGCGGTTCGCGGGGCACGTGCTCAGCGCGTGGGCGGGGTACTACCTCAACGCCTGACGTGGCCGCTCAGTCCTTGGGCTTGTGGGGCCTGCGGAGGGCCATGAGCACGCCCGCGGCGAAGCCCAGGGCGGCGGTGATGAACAGCAGCACGGCCCGGGGCATCACGATGGTCGCGAACAGGACCTTCGTCTCGACCTGCTGCGTGTTCTGCAGGATCAGGACGACGACGATGATCAGGGCGAAGGCGATCCCCGCGAGCTTGACGTGTTTCATGGTCATGCGCCCAGTCTACCCGGCGCGGGGGGCTCAGGGCTTGCGCTTGGGCGGCGCAGAGATCGTCAGGCTCGTCCGCGTGCGTTTGGCGCGTTTGGGCAGCAGCGTGCGGGCGAAGAACGCCAGGCCCGCGATGACCAGGAGCGTCGCGGCCCAGAACTGCCAGTCGGTGATCGGGAAGCTCACGCGAGCCCCATCGCCAGCAGCGCCTGGCGGACGATCAGGGCGAGGATGTAGGCCAGGCCGCACATCCAGGCGAGTTGGAGGAAGGCCCACTTCGCCCCTCCCGCCTCGCGGGCGGTGACGACGAGCGTGGGCAGGCACTGCATCGCCAGGACGTAGTAGACGAGCAGGGACCAGCTGGTGGAGGGGGTGAAGACGGGGGAGCCGTCGTCGCGCCGGGCGCCTTTGAGCGCGTCGAAGACGCCCTCATCGTCCTCGTCCGTGCCCACGACCTGCACGGCCATGGTGGTGACGAAGACCTCGCGCGCGGCAAAGCTGGCGAGGACGCCGATGGTGAGCTGGCGGTCGTACCCGAGCGGCGCGAAGACGGGCGAGAGGCCCTCGCCCAGGCGACCCAGGAAACTCTGTCGCGCGCTGTGGCTGGCTTCGAGGCGGTCGGCCTCGTCGGCCAGCTCGAGCGCGGCGCTCGCGTCGGCGGGCTCGATCGCGCTGGCCTGCTCGCGCAGCTCGATGGCTTGCGGGGGCGGGTCCGAGTGTGGGTACTCGCCCAGCCACCAGAGGACGATGGAGATCGCCAGGATCATGGTGCCCGCCTTGCGGACGAAGACCTTGGCGCGGTCGTACGTGGTGAGCAGGGCGGTGCGCACGCTCGGGGCGCGGTAGGTGGGCAGCTCAAGGGCCATGGGGCGGGAGGCGCCGCGGAGGATTGTGCGCCGCGCCACGAGCGAGCTGATGAGCCCGGCGAGGATGCCCAGGGCGTAGCACCCGGTGAACGCGATCGCCTGCATCGCGGGTCGCTCGGGGAAGAGGAGCGTCGTGAGCAGGACGTACACGGGGATGCGGGCGGTGCAGCTCATGAACGGGGCGACGAGGATGGTCGCGAGGCGGTCGCGCCGGTCGGGCACGGCCCGCGCCGCCATGATGCCTGGCAGGGCGCAGGCGTGCGAGCTGAGCAGCGGGACGAAGGCGTGCCCCGAGAGCCCGAACGGGCGGAGCAGGCGGTCGATGACGAACGCGGCGCGCGCGAGGTAGCCCGTGTCCTCGAGCAGCGAGATGAGGAAGAAGAGCAGGCAGATCTGGGGCAGGAAGATGAGCGTCGCGCCCACGCCCGCGATGACGCCGTCCACGAGCAGGTCGCGCAGGATGCCCGCGGGCAGGAGGGATTCCGCGGCGCCCCCCAGCGTCGCGAAGATCATGTCGATCCAGTCCATGGGGTAGGCCGCGAGTCGGAAGATGACCCAGAACAGGCCCGTCATGATGAGCGCGAAGAGCGTGACGCCCAGGACCGGGTGCGTGAACGCGCGGTCGAGGCGGTCCGTCACGCGGTCGCGCCTCGAGCTCTCGGGGGCGCTGCCCACGTGGGCGTAGACCTCGTCGGCCCAGCGCTCGAGCCCATCGAGTGTTTCGGGTGGCGTGCGTGAGGGGATGGCGGGCGAGCGCAGCGCGGCGCGGAGGGCGTCGAATCCCTCGCCCGAGCGGGCGCTGACGAGCACGACGGGCACGCCCAGGCACTGGCTCAGCGCGTCGGCGTCGACGTGGACGCCGCGCCTGCGGGCGCTGTCGATCATGTTGACGACGACGAGGCTGGGCAGGCGGCGGCGCAGGGCCTGGCCCGCGATGACGAGGTTGCGCACGAGGTTGGCCGCGTCCACGACGATGACCTGCGCCCCGACGGGCGCGGCGCCCGGGGGCATCGCCTTGCCATCGAGCGCGTCGCGGCACAGCGCTGACTCGGTCAGGTCCAGCTCGAGGGAGTAGACGCCCGGGAGATCGACGAGGCAGGTCTCCGTATCGTGCTCGAGCGTGACCCACCCGAGGCGCGCTTCCTGCGTGGTGCCCGGGAAGTTGGAGGTCTTCTGGCGCAGCGCGCACAGGCGGTTGAAGAGCGTGGTTTTGCCGACGTTGGGGTTGCCCAGCAGCGCGATGGAGCTGGGCGCCGTGGGCTGGGTGGGCTGGGATGCGGGCGCGTCCATCGGCGTGGGCTCACGTGCTGGGCGAGACAAGCACGCGCTCGGCCAGGCGGCGCGACAGGCCGATGCGGCACGTCGATCCGTTGGAGCCCTGCACGCAGACGATGCACGGCTCGCCCATGCGGCAGATCTCGAGCTGGGCGTCGGGTCGGATGCCCATGGCGCGCAGGATCTGGGCGTCCTTGGGCTCGAGGGTGGAGCCGCTGACGCGCCCACGCCCGCCCCTCGGGAGCTGGGTGAGCGAGATCCGATCGTCTGGAACGGTCTGGCTGACCATGCGCTGGAGACTCCTGGGCCCGATCCAGAACGGAGCGGGCGGTCATTGTATAGCAGTTGAGACTCAGTCTCAACTTGAGAACGGTTCTAGAAGGCAGAGGCGGGTCAGGCGCGTCGGCGGGCGTGTCGGCGGCGGATCCGGGCCCGGTGGCTGAGGACGGTCCCGAGCAGCAGGGGCGGGAGCCCGAGGGCCGCGAGCCCGACGCGGAGCAGGATGCGGCGCGACCGGTCCTGCTCATCGACTGTGGGGGTCGCCATCGCGTCGTCAAGCACGTGGGCGTACATCGCGTTGATCTCGCTGAGCACGAGCGCGAGCCCGACGCCCGCGATGGCGAGCCCGATGAGGATGAGCAGCCAGGCGATGAGTCGGGACATGGGGGCTCCGGTCGGCGGACGGCGCTACGAACACGTCGCGAGCGTACCGCGCCGTCGTGCTGGATGAGCAGAGCGTGTGGGTCTGGGTCAGGCGTCGTCGGCGGTCGAATCGGCGACGTACTCGAGCTGCATGCAGTAGCCGGCGCGCCAGATGGGGTACTCGACCTCGCAGCGGAAGCCGACGAGCTCGTTGGCGTCCCAGCCCATGCGTTCGAAGAGGCGTGCGCTGAGCTGGGCGTGCTTGTCGTAGAAGGGCGAGTGGGCGTTGGCCAGGCCCACGCCCAGGAGCTGGATCTTGGGCTGGACCGGGAAGCGGGTGAGCCAGCGGTCGCCCGAGGGGCTCTCGAGGTTGGGGTACCAGAGCTGGGCGTCGATCATGGGGCGGAAGAGGCGCTCCATGTCGCGGTGGAAGTAGACATCAAAGAGCAGGCGCTGGCTGGGGCAGTTGACCAGGCTCCAGACCGAGTCGAGCGCGGGGGAGCCGTCGGGGTTGACGCTGGGGTGGACGAAGCGCCGGGCGGTGACGATGTCGAAGCGTTGCCCGGGCTCGAGGCGTTCGGGATCGACGACCTGGATGAGCTGGGATCCGGGGCCGCGGGTGGTGACGGTGGGCAGGGGTGAGGTGGAGAACTCGCGCAGAATCGCTGAGGGGGTGTTCCCCTTTGCGGGCTGGTCATCAAGCGAGACCGGGTCGGGCTGAGGGTCGGTCTCGGGGTCGAGGGTGTCGCCCGCGAGGATGGAGGCGGGCATGCCCCCGGGGGTGAGGCTGGTCTGGATGAGCCCGTTGGCGACGGCCCGCTCGATGCTGCTCGGGTCGGTGGGCGAGGGTCGGTAGGCCTCGAGGCTGATGGCCAGCTCGCAGTCGCGCCCGGTGACGTTGCGCGCAGCGTGGTAGAGGTCCGTGCGCGCTTCGATGCCGCAAAGGCGGGCGGCGTCGTGCGCGGGCTGCTCGGCCGCGGCGATGCGGTCGGCCAGCTTGGACTGGCTGCCCGCGTTCTCCTTGATGAAGCGGTCGAAGTCACGCACAGCGGCCTGGGCGAGGGCGACGAGGTCTGCGCTGACGCCCACCCCGGCGCAGCCCTCGAGGAACTGCTCGAGCCCGCGGACGCCGGGGAGGCGGGCGAGGGTGCCCGCGTCGGCGGCTGGTTCCTGGAGGACGGAGACGACGCGTTGGCAGGTGTTTCGGACCACCCCGATATGGCGGGCCATGCCCGAGGCGCCGCGAGCGTGCTCGGGCAGGGCGGCGGCCACGGCGCCCAGCTCGCCGCGGAGGCGGGAGGCCAGGCGTTCGGCCCGCCCCCACTGCTCTGAGGACAGGGGGTCGGCGGGTCGGGTAGCGATCGTCACGGGCATGACCCGGACGATACCGGATCCCCGTCCCACAGTGGGGAATGCGGGCGGGTTGACCGGATGGAGCAGGGGTCGTCGTTTCATGACAGAAATCGCACGCGAGGCATTGACATCAAATCAGTCTTCGGATTATCCTCAGGACAGCCTTGAAGTTCAAGCGAGAAGTCGGAAAGATCGTAAACGCCCGTAGCAACGGGCAGATCGCGGACGGATATCACCCCTCGGGCCTGCGTCACCAGCCCCCAACTGGAGCCATCGGCATGAACACGAACACGATTCTCGGGGCAGCCCTCACGCTGACCCTGCTGAGCGGGACCGCGATGGGCGGGGGCGAGGTCGTCTTGCTGCCGTCACTGGGCGGGAACGGCTCTGTCGCGTGGGACATCAATGATGCGGGCCAGATCGTGGGCCAGGCCAATCTGGCGGGCGACACGCTGGCGCACGCGGTGCTGTGGGAGAACGGCGCCGCGACGGACCTGGGTGTGTGGGGCGCCCCCAACGACCTGTCGCTCGCGCAGGCGATCAACAACCAGGGACAGATCGTCGGGTACAGCGAGATCGTCGCGACGGGCGCGCGGGAGTGCGTGCTGTGGGCGGCGGACCTGTCGATGCGCAACCTCGGGCAGGAGATGGGCGCATCGGGCAGTTCGATCCCCTGGGACATCAACGAGCAGGGCGAGGTCTGCGGGCAGGCGGCGCTGTCGCCCGGGTTCTCGAAGGGATTCATCTGGGACGACGCCAACGGCGGGCGGACCGAGGGGACCGTCTCGCTGTACATGGGCGGGGCGAACAAGGGCATGAACAACAGCGGCGTGCTGGTCGGGCACGGGTTCTTCTTCGGCGACCCGGACACGGCCATGCTCGCGACGCCCGACGGACGCGGCGGGTGGGACGAGATGGAGATCGGGCCCGCGGGGTTCACCTTCAGCATCGCCAGCGAGATCAGCGACGCGGGCGTGGTCGTCGGGTTCACCAACGCGGACAGCCCGGGCCCCTGGAACGCGTGCGTGTTCACGCAGGAGGCGCCCGGGTACCTGTCGCTGGGCACGCTGCCCGAGCTGGAGAACTCGGAGGCGATCGACGTCAACGAATCGGGCGTGATCGTGGGCCTGGCGTTCGACAACGACTTCCTGCTGCCCGACCGCGCGTGGGCGTTCCTCGACGGCGAGATGCACGACCTGAACGACCTGCTGGACGGCCAGAGCGAGTTCCAGGTGCTGCTGGGGGCGACGGGGGTCAACGAGAGCAACGACATCGTCGGGTACGGGCTGACCAAGTCCGGCGCGCTTGCGGGGTTCCTGATCGAGGGGTTTGGCAAGGACGCGTGCGTCGCGGATCTGGCGGAGCCGTTCGGGCAGCTCGATTTCAGCGACGTGGCGGCGTTCCTGACGACGTTCGGTTCATCGAGCGCCGAGGCGGACCTGGCGGAACCGTTCGGACAGTTTGATTTCAGTGATGTGACCGCGTTCCTCGCGGCGTTTGGCGCCGGCTGCCCGTGAGCGGAGCGCGTGTGATTCGTACACCTATCTGTGGAAAGAGGAGACTTGAGATGAAAGCACTGATGACAGCCCTGGCCCTGGGCGCCCTGGCGGGCGTCGCGAGCGCGGACGTGGCGGACTTCGACAGCGAGAGCGAGGGCTTCAAGGGGAGCTCGTTCACCAGCGGCGGGATCACGTTCTTCGACCTGAACACCCACTCGGGGACGAACGTGGACGGGTCGAGCTTCGTGGCCGGCGACTACGGCACGGACCTGATCGTCGAGCGGGCGCTCACGCTGGCGGGCGACTTCCCGGGCCAGGTGAGCTCACCCAACGTGATGGGCTGGGGCAACGCGTTCGTGCCGGGCGACAACCTGACGATCAACATTTTCTCTGACGTGGCGATGACGACCGGCTCGGTCGAGAACTCTGCCAGCCTCGACATGTTCTTTTACGAGAACGGCCCCTGGGGCGGCATCGAGCTGCACTTCGACGCCCTGCTGGGCGGCTCGGTCGTCGCCACCGACGGGTTCACGATCGCAAACGGCGGCGGGCGCGACAACATCACCTCCACCACGCTGTCGATCAGCGGCGTGAGCTTCGACGAGCTGCGCCTGTACGCGACGCTGAGCGACGGCACGTTCACGGCGATGACGGGCGTGATCGACAACGTGACGATCACGCCGGCGCCCGCGGGCGTGGCGCTGCTGGGCCTGGGCGGGCTGACGCTGGTTCGCCGGCGTCGATAAGGACCTCTCTCTTACTCCCCCCCGAGCGCCTGCGTTCTCGGCGATCAACTCGGGATCCGCGAGCCGCCCCATAATGCCCGGGGCGGCTCGTCTTTTTTGCGCTCGGCGTCGCTGGTGGTCCGCTGCCCACTGCGCTTCTCGCTGACGGTCTGGACGTTGACGACCGCGAGGACGAGCATGGAAGGCTGGTGATGACGAGCAGCCGCTGGGATCGCGGTCTGACGAGCAAACGCCCATTCGATCTGAGATGGATCACTCAGTCGATCGGGGGCCCGACGACCTCGATGCCGTACTCGGGAGCGAGGCGCGCGATCCGCCCGAGTTCCTCCGCGGTAACGGGGCCCGGGAGTTCATCCGGCGTTCGGGCGAGGCGCCCGACCCGCGTGAACATCTCTTCCATCCCGCCCGGGGTCACGTGCAGGAGCATCTCCGCGGGCTCGTCGGTGACGTTGCGGAATGCGTGCGCCGTCCCGCGGGGCGCGAGGAGGCTGTCACCTGGTTCCGCGTCGATGGTTGCTGAGTCGACGCGAAACCTGACGCGTCCTCGGAGCACGTCGAACCGCTCATCTTCCCGGGAGTGAACGTGCATCGGGGGCCCACCGCCCGGTGGGATCATCGCGTGCCAGAGCGCATAGGCGCCATCCGTGTCCTCGCTTGTCG
>JAJDDH010000100.1 GCA_029260415.1 Phycisphaerales bacterium
AGACCTCGAACGTCCACGCCGAGATGTGCCCGACGATCAGATCGAAGCCGAAGAAGAACAGCAGCATGAACAGGCCCAGACCCACCCACCGCCCGTTCTCGGTCTCGAAGAAGTTGCGGTATTCGGGCGAGTAGTGCGCCGCGATGCGGCTGCCGTCGAGCGGCGGGATCGGCATCAGGTTGAACACCATCAGCAGCACGTTCAGGAACACGCCCGCGCGGACGAAGACCTGCATGTTCAGGTACAGCGTCTGGTCGGCCTGCACCGCGGGGACCCAGTGCCCGCCAGCGACACCCAGCCAGATCAGACCCAGCACCATCGCGAGGATCGCCAGAACGAGGTTCATCGCCGGGCCGGCCAGCGCGACCAGCGCGTCGGCGTGCCTGCCGCGCATCCGCGAGGGGTTGACGGGCATGGCGCCCCAGGCGATGCCGACGACCGCGAACACGATCAGGCTCATCCCGCCCATGTGCACGAGCGGGTTCCAGGTCATATGCCCGGTCTCGATGGGGGTTCGGTCGCCGAATCGGATCGCGGCCCAGCCGTGCGCCAGCTCGTGAAGCACGATGGACCCGATGACCCAGACCACCCACGAGACAAGCAGGGCGGGATTCTGATTCCAGATATCGTGGACCCACCAGCTCATCAGGCGCCCTCACGAGTCCTTGTTGGGGACCAGGAGCCCGGCGTTGCGGTCAGGCCTTGGCCGGGGACGCGGTCGCGGACTTCTTCGCTGTCTCGACGAGCGTGTCGAACAGCTTCGGGTCCTCGATCGCGATCTGCGAGAGCATCTTCCGGTTCAGGTCGATGCCCGAGAGCTTGAGCCCGTTGATGAACAGGCTGTAGCGGGTGCCGCGCATCTTGCACGCCGCGGTGATGCGCGTGATCCACAGAGCGCGGATGTCCCGCTTGCGGGCGCGCCGGTCGCGGTAGGCGTACACGCCGGCGCGGATGACGGCGTCCTTGGCGCGGTACGGGCTCTTGTGGTTGGCGCCGAAGTATCCCCGGGCCTGCTTGAGAAGCCGCTTGCGGGCCTGGTTGCGGGCAGCGCCCTTGCGTACGCGTGGCATGATTCACCTCTATCAACTATGTCTCGGCGGGGCGGGCTCAGCTGCCCGGACTTTCGTGCCCGACGGACGGTGCTTCGATCCTGATGCGTTCGATCAATCCTTGGACGCGGCGCGGGCGGCGCGACGCTCTTCGGGCGACGGGCTGCGCCGGCGAGCGCTCAGCGGCTGGACCCGACCCCGCAGGCGACGGAAGAGCATCTTCTCAAACCGCTTGGTCTCCGAGCTGGTCACCAGCGGGTCCTTGCGCAGCTGACGCAGACGCTTGCCCGACTTGTGGCTCGAAAGGTGCTTGTGGTATGCGGAACGATGGCGAACCTTGCCGGACTTTGAGATCCGGATCCGCTTCGCCAAACCCTTGTGCGGCTTCATCTTGCCCATCGCGTCACTCTCCTGGGCCTCTCTGGGCCCCAGGTCATTAATCGTCACATGCCCCGCAAGCCCGTCCGAGGGCGGCGCAGAGCCCGAAAGCGTAGGCCGCCCCGCTCGCGACAGCAAGCGGGGCGGGCTTGAGAGAGGATGATTCTGGGCGGGACGTGTCAGGGCGCCCGGACCAAATCAGGGGGCCAGGAAGACGTCCCGGTCCGACACCGGGCGTTCATCGCCCAGCAGGCCCTGTTTGGTTCGCTGGTCCCAAATCTTGTCCTCGGCGACCCTTGGCAGCCAGATGTTGTCGCCCTCGACGACCGGGGCGTCGAGCCACTGCGTTGAGCCGTCGCTCATCAGGGCGTGCTGGCCCTCGCCGTTGTGGTTCGTGCTGTTGGCCTCCGGGTTGACCGAGTCACCCCGTACCAGTCGCAGGATCACGGGCGAGCGGTCCGCCAGGATGATCCGCGGCTCCGACGCCTTCAGGCTCGGACGCTTGCCCCGCGGCGTGACCTGGTAGCTGTACGAGACCTCCTCGAGGCGGCGCCAGTCGGTCTGGTCGGACGCGAGGCGGGCCGTCGGGGCCTCGGGGTTGCCCGGGCAGGCCAGGCGGTCGAGCTTGACGTGATTGGTGCGGACGAGCAGGTACAGGTTGGCCGAGTTGGACCGCTCGGGGGTGGTGCCCACGTCCAGCCAGGTCCCGCCCAGCCCGGCGCTGGCCATGGGGAGCATGGAGGCGTGGGAGTTGGCGTACATGCCGAAGGCGCTGCCCACGTCGTTGAAGTTCGACCGGCACAACGCGACGCGCTGCTCCTGTCGCACCGAGTTGAGCACGGGGAGCACCACCGCCGTTGCGAGCAGCAGCATCGCAGCGATCGAGACGATATCGGCAAATCGCAGCGAGCTGAGCCCGGTCCGCCGGCGCTCGATCTGGAACCGCTCGTCCTGCGAGTCGATCTGCGCCTGGATGCCCCCGAGCACGCGGTCGATGCGTTGCTCGCGACCGTCGCGCTCGCCAGCCATGGGCGCCGTGCACAGCGCCGCGAGTCGTTCGTGCTGCGACGCCTGATCCCGGAAGGCGACTGGGGTGGCGCCCGCGTCGAACCCGCTGTGGACCCACGCGTCGAGCGCGTCGGCGCTGGGCGAGTCGAGCTGCGCCTCGTGGGGCTCGCCCGCCCGGAGCACACGCAGCAGCGTGAGATCCACGAGGGTCTGGTCGCGGGAGGCAGGGCCCGCATCGAGCACGCCCAGCAGCCGCTCGAGGCGTTCGCCCCGCTCGGAGAGCGCGCCGTGCGTCCCGTCATCAGACCGGGCGGCGATCAGTTCATCGATGGCGGCCTGGTCCTCGGGGGCAAGCCCGGGTGTCGGCTCGGTGGGCCCGCTGGCGGGCTGGTCGTGCATCTCGTCCGTGGACATACAACGCTCCAGAGAACAGGAGAGTCTGAGACCTGAGGGGACCCGTCTTACGACTCGCCCCGGGCCCGGGTTCGCAGATTCCACTGACGGGCAAAAGAAGCCACCGCCGAGTGGAGGCGGCTCTTGACCGTCCCCAGGGGGATCCCCAGGTCCTCAGCGATCTGGGCGTAGCTCAGACGCTGGAAATACGCCAGCAGCAGGATCTCACGCAGCGGGGGCGATAACCCATCCAGCGCCCGCTGAACCTCTTCTTCACGCTCGGCGTCATCCATCGCGGCCCCGGGCGCGGGAACGTCGATCTCCATCAGGTCGATGAACGAGGCCTCGCGTCCGCCGCCCGAGCCCCCGACCGGGGCCGAGAGGTCCACCGTCCGCCGCCGACCCTTCTTGCGCAGGTAGTCCCGCCCCTTGTTCGCGGCGATCGTGAACAGCCAGGGCCTGAACCGGCGCGACGTGTCGAACGTGTCCTGCGAGATGTGGACCTGCAAAAACGCGTCCTGGAACACGTCCTCCGCGGCCACGCGGTCGCCCAGCAGGCGGGTCAGGAACCGGAGCAGGTCGTCGTGATGGCGCTCGATAAGGGTCCGCAGCGCCTCGGCGTCGCCCTTGCGGTACTGCTCGAAGATGTGCTCGTCGGAGATGGGGGGCACACGGGTGTCCTGGCGGTCGGTCTGGGAG
The DNA here is from genome assembly GCA_029260415.1 of Phycisphaerales bacterium. Taxonomy (GTDB): domain Bacteria; phylum Planctomycetota; class Phycisphaerae; order Phycisphaerales; family UBA1924; genus JAJRXR01. Next base: position 3,528 of record JAJDDH010000100.1, read on the forward strand.
GAGCCGCGCGGGTCCCCTGGCAGAGCTTACGCGGGGCAACGCCCAACATCGGCACGCGCCGGGCTCCCCCACCACCCCACCGACGACCCAGCGACCCGTCGGGTTCGTGTCAGCCCTCGACGATCTGGGCCTCCACCCGTCCGATGGTCCGAGAGAACTCGACGCCCGAAGCGGGCCCGAACCGCTCGATCCCCTCTGCCCGGAGGGCCGGGGCGTGGCGCTCGACGTAGGTCTCGAATGCCGCCTGGTCCGGGAACATGTAGCGGACCTCGACCCGGTGCGGATCCTCGGGCTCAACGCTGGCAGCGATGGTCGCCCGGGTCGCCCCGCCGCGGAGGACCGCCTGGGCGTGCCCCCCCGCCAGCCAGTCGATGAATGCCCGGGCGACGTCCTGGGAGGGGCAGCGGGCCGTGACGCTGTAGGCGATCTCTGTCATGATGGGGCCCAGATTACCTCGCGGGCGTTCCCCGGGGGGTGCAATGCCGGGGCGAGGCAGGCGTTTGGCCCCTGAAGGAGACCCGCTGGACGGATGGACCCGGAGCCGCCCGATTCCCTCGAGGACGAGCTCTCGGCCCTTCTCCGGGCTGCGGGTCAGGGTGACGAGCGCTCGTGGGAGCGGCTTGTGGACATGTACGCCCGCCGCCTGTTCGCGCTCGGGCGGAGCCGGGGCCTGAGCGCCGAGATGAGCGAGGAGATCACGCAGTCCGTGTTCGCAACCCTGTCAACAGAGCTGAGCAAGGGGCAGTACGACGAGCGGGGACGCTTCGAGTCGTGGCTCTTCCGAGTCGCGATGAACCGGATCCGAGACGAGGCCCGCCGGCGCAAACGCCACGCGACACCAACCGACCCGGTCACGTTCGGGGGCCTGCAGACCGAATCGCCCAGCGCCGAGCCCGACGCCTCGGTCAGCGCCCTGCGGGAGGCGATCGGGCAGCTCAGTGACACGGACCAGGAGATCATCGGGCTGCGACATCAGGGACAGATGAGCTTCAA
>JAJDDH010000101.1 GCA_029260415.1 Phycisphaerales bacterium
CGTGGGCTACGGCAGGCACGGGCGCCCGGACCTGTCCAACCTGAGCTTCTTCCTCCAGGCGATGCACGACACGGGCGTCAGCGCCGACGACCCCGCCATCCAGCGGGCGATGGTCTTCCTCTCGCGCACGCAGATGCTCGACGAGACCAACGACATGCCTTACGCCGACGGGTCGAGCCAGGGCGGGTTCATCTACGCGACCGTGCCCAACCGCGAGTCGATCGACGGGCGCGTGGGCCAGAGCCAGGCGGGCGAGTTCGAGGAGACCCTCGACGACGGGACGAATGTCAGCCGCCTGCGCGCGTACGGGTCGATGACGTACGCCGGGTTCAAGAGCCTCATCTTCGCCGACCTGGAGCGGGACGACCCGCGCGTGGTCGGGGCGGCCCGCTGGATCCGCGATCACTACACGCTCGACGAGAACCCGGGGCTGGGCGACGACGGGCTGTACTACTACTACCTGACGCTGGCGCGGGCGCTGAGCGCGTGGGGCGAGGACGAGCTGGCACCCGCGAGCGCGTCACAGCCCCTCGACTGGCGCACCGACCTGATCACCACCCTCGCCTCGCTCCAGAACGAAGACGGGAGCTTCACGATCCGCTCGAGCCGCTGGATGGAGGACAACGAGATCCTCGTCACGGCCTACGCCCTGCTGGCCCTGCAGGAGGCCCTGGGACGCTGACACGGCGAGCTCGCCCCGCTCCGGCTAGTGTTGGGGCCCGAGCCAAGGAGCCCCCATGCCCAGCACGACCTCCGCATCGACCGTCTACGACCAGCTCCGCACGCTCAAGCGGGAGGCCGCGACGATCGGGTCGATCGAGGGGCTGATCTCCTGGGACCAGGAGACGTACATGCCCGCGGGCGCCGCCCAGGCCCGCAGCGCGCAGATGGGCCTGCTCGCCCGCCTCGGGCACGAGCGCCACACCGACCCGCGCCTGGGCGAGCTGATCGGCGCGTGCGAGAATGACAGCGAGCTGATGGGCGACGACCGCCTCGCGGCCAATATCCGCGAGATGCGCCGCGATTACGACCTCAAAACGAAGCTCCCCTCCGAGCTCGTCGAGGAGCTGGCGCGCGTGGGCTCGCAGGCGCAGGAGGCGTGGAAGAGCGCCCGCAAGGCGGACGACTTCAAGGCCTTCCAGCCCTGGCTCGAGCAGATGGTCACGCTCACGATGCGCAAGGCCGAGTGTTTGAGCAGCGGGGGCGAGCTCTATGACGCGCTGCTCGACGAGTACGAGCCCGGGGCGACCGCCGCGCAGATCGAGGGCGTGTTCACCCCCCTGCGCGAGCGCCTAAGCGCGTTCATCCAGGACATCAGCCAGAACGGCACGCCCCCGGACACCTCGCCTCTGGACACGCAGATCCCCGCGACCCAGCAGCACGCCTTCGGGCTGCGCGTGCTCGAGGCCCTGGGCTTCGACCTGGAGACCGGCAGGCTCGACGTCACCACCCACCCGTTCTGCTCTGGCCTGGCCCCGGGCGACACCCGCCTGACCACGCGCTACCGCGACGAGCGCTTCACCGACGCGCTCTACGGCACCATGCACGAGTGCGGGCACGGGCTCTACGAGCAGGGCCTGCCCAAGACCCCCGAGCTGTTCGGGACGCCGCTGTCTGACAGCATCTCGCTGGGCATCCACGAGAGCCAGTCGCGGATGTGGGAGAACCTGGTGGGGCGCAGCCGCAGCTTCTGGGTGTGGGCGCTGCCCATCGCCAACGCGTGCTTCAACGACGCGCTCAGCGCGTACACGCCCGACGACATGACCCGGGCGGTCAACACCTCGACGCCCTCGCTCATCCGCGTGGAGGCCGACGAGGGGACCTACAACCTGCACGTCATGCTCCGCTTCGAGCTCGAGCGGGCGCTGATCTCGGGCGATCTCAAGGTCGCGGATGTTCCCGGCGCGTGGAACGAGCGGATGAAGTCGATGCTCGGGCTCGACGTGCCCAGCAACGCCAAGGGGTGCTTGCAGGACGTGCACTGGTCGTTCGGGCTGATGGGCTACTTCCCGACGTACACGCTGGGGAACCTGTACGCCTCGCAGTTCTGGGAGGCGATCAAGCGCGACATCCCGGGCCTGGAGGCGGGCTTCGAGCGGGGCGAGTTCGCGCCGCTGCTGGAGTGGCTGCGGACCAACATCCACGCCCATGGGCGCCAGTACCGGGCCGCGGACCTGTGCGAGCGGGTCACCGGACAGCCCCTGAGCGCTGATCCGCTGATGCGCCACCTCGAGGGTCGGATCCGACCGGCCTACGGGTTACACTGACCCGGTCTCGAGGGTCTCTCCACCGGATTCGACGAAAGGCACACCATGGCAACCGACGGGCAGAAGCGTTCGGACCCGAAACGTCTGCTGGCGTGGGGGCTGGTCCTCGTGCTGGCGGTTGTCACTGCGTGGCAGGCGGGCCTGTTCAATCGGACGCCGCACATCGCGCTCGTCACGGCGGGGGGAGACCCCTTCTGGGAGATCACGATCAGCGGCGCCCAGGCCGCGGCCAAGAAGTACGACATCCGTCTCTCGGTCTACAAGCCCACGACCGCGGACGAGCAGACGTCGGTCATGCGTGACCTCCTCGCAGGCGGTGTGGACGGGATCGCGGTCAGCCCGCTCAACGTCAAGATGCAGAGCAACGATTTCCAGCGCGCCGCCGCCGCGACCAGCCTGCTGACGCTCGACTCGGACATCCCCGTCGCGGGGCGCCTGTGCTTTGTCGGGACCGACAACTACGCCGCGGGTCGGCGCTGCGGCGAGATGGTCCGGCGCGCCATACCCGATGGCGGACGCGTGCTGGTCTCTATCGGCAGCATCGACAAGGCGAACGGCAGGCAACGCCGCCAGGGCCTGATCGACGAGCTGCTCGATCGCACGTACGAGCCCGACCGCGTGGCCGACCCGGTCGGCGCCCCGCTCTCGGGCGACCGGTTCGAGATCGTCACGACCCTCCTCGACGCCAACGACGAGCAGCGGGCGCAGGAGATGGTCGGCGCAGCGCTCACGGACGCTGCCCCGGTCGACTGTGTCGTGGGCATGTTCGGGTACTCCACGCCCGCGATCCTCCGGGCCCTGGGCGATGCCGGCATGCTCGGCCAGGTCGTCGTCGTCGGGTTCGACTACGCCGAGGAGACGCTCGCGGGCATCGAGAGCGGTCACGTGTTCGGGACGATGGCCCAGGACCCGTACAGCTACGGGTACCACGCCGTGCGCATCCTCGCGGAGGTCGCCAACGGGCGCCAGGAGATCGGGCTCCCGCTGTTCGACCAGCACAGCTTCCCGTGCTATCCCGTTGACGCCGAGAACGTCGCCATCTTCCGCGAGAGCATGATCCACTAGCAGGCGCGAGCCGCCCCGCGTCACGCGCTCGCCGCTGGGGGCACGCTCGCATCGCGCAGCGCCTGGCCCGACGCGTGCACGCCCGCGATGGCGCGCCCCGAGATGTCGCCCGCCAGGCGATCCCACGTCGGGTCCCACGACACCGCCTCGGGCGTGGAGCACGCGATGGAGCGCCCCGAGCCGACTGTCCGCAGGGCGCTGCGCCCCGACGCCCGACCGCGGACGAATCGCGCCTCAAACAGCTCGCGCATCCACATCATCTCCGCGTTGCAGGGCGTGTCCCCCGGGAACCGCTGGGGCGCCGTCGCGCGCAGCTCGGGGGCGTAGAGCGCGTCGGCCCGGTCGCGGATCGCGTCCACCCACCCGTAGCCCACGCCGTCAGAGAACTGCTCCTTCTGGCGCCAGAGCACGTCGCGCGGCAGCCAGGGGTCGCCCGCGTCGTCGAACGCCTCGCGCAGCAGCGCCTTCTCGATCGCGTGTCCATCGCCCCCCGCGCGCGGGGCCCGGTCGCGCGGGTCCGTGCCCATCGCCAGGTCCACGAACGCGCGGTCCAGGAACGGCACACGCACCTCAAGCCCGCAGGCCATCGGCGCCTTGTTGGCCCGCATGACGTCGTACTGGTGCAGTCGGAGCGTCTTGCGGACCGTCTCCTCGTGGAAGGCCTCGGGCGACGGGGCGCGGTGGAAGTAGAGATACCCGCCGAAGATCTCGTCGGCGCCCTCGCCCGACATCACCATCTTGAACCCCAGCTCGCGCACGCGCCGCGCCAGCAGCATCGTGGGCACGCCCGTGCGCACCTGCTGGTCGCTCTCCAGGTGTTCCAGGACTGTCGGGATCGCGTCCAGCGCCTCATCGATCGTGAACGTGAACTCGTGGTGCCTCGTCCCCAGGAACTGGGCGACCCGCCTCGCGGGCGCCAGGTCGGGCCCGCCCTCGAGCCCGATGCTGAACGAGTGCGGCGGCGGGGCGCCCCGCGCTCGCGCCAGGCGCGTCGCGATCGACGCGATCAGCGACGAGTCCACACCCCCCGAGATCAGCACCCCCCAGGGCACGTCCGCCATGGTGCGCTTGCGCACGCTCTCGATGAGCGTGTGGCGCAGCGCCGCGTGGTCCGCGGGCGCGTCCGGGACCCTGCTGGCCCACTGTGGCGCGTGCCAGCGCGTCAGACGCGTCGCCCGCCCGGGGCCCCCGGTCCACAGGGTCCCGGGATCGACGAGCTCGACGCTGTCGCAGTCATCGATCAGGGCCTTCATCTCGGAGGCGAACCACATCGTCCCGTCGGCGTGCCGCCCGAGGTACAGCGGGTTGATCCCGATCTCGTCCCGCGCCGCGATCCACCGACCCGTCGTCTCGCAGACACAGACAAACGCGAACGGGCCGTCGAGCGCGCCGGGGGTCCGCTCGCCCAGGCTCCTCCAGACGTGGGCGATGACGGCGCAGTCTGAGTCGCTGGGCGCCGCGCCAAAGCGGGGGCGCAGGTCGGCGTGGTTGTAGATCTCCCCGTTGGCGACCCACGCCAGCCCCCGGTCGCGGAAGGGCTGGGCCCCGCCCGTGGGGTCAACGATCGCCAGGCGCCGGTGCCCGAGCCAGGCGCCCGGGACCTGGGCGACGCCCCGCCCGTCCGGGCCGCGGTGGGACAGGCGGTCGAGCAGCGTCTCGGCGCGCAGGGCGTGGGTGTGGGCCCTGGGGCCCGAGGCGTGGGTGTCGAGGATGGTGAGGATGCCGCACATAGCTGAACTCCGAGGGCGGTAGCGCCGACCGGGGCTCAGGCGTGCGGTGCGCACACAAGAAAGCCCCGTCCGGCTGGACAAGGCTTCGTGGCTGGTACTCGAATAAATCGAATCCGGTCAGCCACGCGGCCCGTCGCAGCGCGACGGATTGGCGTTGGCATTGACCGAGTTGTCCGCAACGATCGGACGCATGGGCGAACTATGGCACACGCCCCCGCCCCGCGTCCAGAGCCTTGCCCGGGTTTTGCGCAAATTCAGGTGTTCTCGGTCGCAGACCGACGGGTCGGAACACGCTGATGGCGAGAATCACCCGTGCTTACGCCGAGCGCTTGCTCCCCAGCGCCCGCTCGCGGTCGAGCTCCTCGCCCAGCGCCCCCGCGAGCTTCTCGAAGTCCGCCAGGGTGTTGTAGAGGTGGGCGCTGACCCGCAGGAGGCGTCGCGTCACGCCCGCCAGGGCCCAGACGGGGACCTGGATGCCGTGGCGCTCGTACAGCGCGTCCCAGATCGGGTCCTCGAACCGGCAGGGGCGCCCGGGGGCGGGGTCGTCGGGGAGGATCAGCGCCGCCATCGACCCGACCATCGATTCGGGCGCCGCGAGGACCGCGCCCGTGCGCTCGCTGATGAGCGTCGCGCCCTCCTGGACAAGGTCGTGGTTGCGGCGCATGAGCTGGGTCATCCCGCCGGGCGACTGGGCGCCCAAGTGCTCGATCGCCTCGGGCAGCACGAGGTTGCCCGTGTAGTCGTTGGTGCCCACGTAGTCGAAGTCGCACAGGAACGGGGCCCGGTCGTCGCGCAGCTCGTGGACGCGGCACGACAGCGCCAGCGGCTTGATCGACGCGTGCTTCTCAGCCTCGGCGTAGAAGAACCCGGTCCCCTTGGGGGTGCAGAGCCACTTGTGGCAGCTCGCGGCGTAGAACGTCGGGCGCAGCGCGCCCAGATCCACCGGGACCTGCCCCGGCGCGTGGGCGCCGTCCACGAGGATGTCGATCCCCCGCTCGCGCACCCGACGCACGAT
>JAJDDH010000102.1 GCA_029260415.1 Phycisphaerales bacterium
CATCGAGATCGTCGTGCGTGGAGACGGGCGGACGTACAAGTTCGATATCCGACTCTCCAATGTGCGGATGATGGCCGGCGCGTACCAGCAGGACTTTCAGACCCAGGAGGGCGAGTGGAGCACGATCCGACTTCCCTTCGAAGACTTCCGGCTCTACTCGTTCGGGAGGCTTATCCCAAACGCCTCTCCAATCTCACCCGCGAACATCGAGTCGATCGGCGTGACGCTCTCGGACAAAGAGCCCGGCCCGTTCGTGCTCGAGGTTGACGCCATCCGGACGTACGGCGCAGCATCGAACACGGGCTCCGGCGCCGCCCCGGGCGACCTCGCGTCCGTCGCCCGCGGCGCCGGTCTCAACACGCTCCTTGAACTCGTCAAGGCCTCAGGCATCAGCCTCCCGGACGAGCCGATCACGATCTTTGCACCCACGGACGCTGCGTTCGCGGCGCTGCCCGAAGCACAGGTCAGGAAGCTACTCCAGCCCGAGGGGCTTCAAACCCTCCGCACGATCCTGGCGACCCACATCGTCCCAACGTCCATCTCCTCGTCGGAAGTGCTGTCGCGCCGGTCACTCTCCACCCTGAGCGGGCAGCGCTTTGGCGTATCAACCCAGGGCACGGTCTCGATCGGTGGAGCGAAGCTGGTCGCGGCGGACGTGCCCTTTGCCGGCGGGACTGTGCATGTCATCGACCGCGTGCTCATGCCCGAGCTCTCGCCGATCACGTCCATCGCCTCGCAAACCAAAGAGCTGAACACACTCACCGCGGCGATCAACGCCGCGGGCCTCGCAGATCAGCTCGGCGCAGGGAACGGCCCCTGGACAGTCTTTGCCCCGGTGAACAGCGCGTTTGATGCGCTGCCCGCCGGCGCCCTCGACGACCTGCTCAAGACGGGCCGGCGCCAGGATCTGCTCACGGTCCTCGGGCTCCACGTCGTGCCCGGACGTCTCTACAGCGAGGACCTTCTCGCCACGGGGCGGACAGAGACCTACCTCGGCGACGCCGTCGAGTTTGGTATCAGCGATGGCCGGTTCAGCATCAACGGCGCGGTCGTTATCGCCTCGGACATTCAGGCCAGCAACGGGGTCGTGCACCTGATCGATCGGGTTCTTCTCCCCGCTCAGCGCGAGGCGGAGCGCCCCTCGAGATCGACGGCGAGTGAGGCTGCCAAGCTCTGCGAGCTGGCGATCAGCCGCGGGGCGCCGCTCTTCAACGCCGGCCAGTTCGCCGGGTGCGCCGCGGTGTACGAGCTCACCATTGAATCGATGATCGCGTTGGGTCGGGAGAGCCTCGGGCGCGACATCATTCAGCGCCTGGAACTGGGCATGGCCGAGGCAACGGGCGAGCATGACTGGGATGGCAAGGCGTGGGCGTACCGGCGGGCGTTGGACGATGTGTACCCGCAGTTGACGGAATGACCGGACCGCAGATCCGTCGATGCCCCGCCCGAACTGGGCGGGCTCGGAGGCGCACAGAGACGCGCGACCGAGAGCGCGAGCGCGAGCGCACAAAAAACCCCCGCCGTTGGCGGGGATTCGGGGGAAAAGCGGAACGGGAGGGATTCGAACCCTCGGTACGGGTTTACCCCGTACACCGGATTAGCAATCCGGCCCGATGCCGGCCCTAATCAGTTGCCCTCTATTGACTTAGCCGATGCCCCCGAGGCTGTCTTGGCGTCCTGCTTGGCGCGTTTCTCCGATTCGGAGCCAGAACTGGCCGCGATCGCGGAGGCTTGGCCGACGCTGCCGGGCGCGGTTCGGGCGGCGTTGGCGGCGATGGCGCGGGCCGCAGCGGGAACCCAGGGCGAGTCTCGGTAGGGCCATTTGTTGATGGCGTCGGGCGCTGCCTTTGGGCTTCCCGGTCCCGCAGCCATGCGTTCAAGATTGGATCCCCCCCTGGCAATTGGGCCGGTTAATTCCCGTCGAACCCGCGCCGCTGCCGTGGTCTGCGGATCCGAGACTCGCGGCCAGCGGTCAGAGCACGGCGCCCACCACCCCTCGGGGGTACCCCTCCGTGTTAATGTTGAAGGGCCTCTATCGATTCACTGAGATTTTTGAGATGCCCGAACGCTCGCACGGTTAGCAGCGCGATCCTCGGGGACGGCCACACCACCTTCCGGGAGGTGGTTCCGTTGGCGCGCGAGGGCGAGGGTCCTGTTCATATTCTGCGCAGATCTGTGTGTGACTACGGGGCGGTCCTCAAGACTCTGCACACCAGAGATTTGACCCCCCCCTGCCCAATTCGAGACGCATCCGCACAGCACGGCCACTCCAAGGGTCTGGTCGCACCAGCACACGGTGCCCACAACAGCTCATCGATTGTGCCGCCGTTCGAGGTAGACTAACTCAGTGAAATCGGAGCCTCCGATGCTGACACTCCGCCCGTCATCTCGCACCTCGGAGGGCGATGCTGTCGAGTCCCTTGAAATCTGCGGTCCGGGCGAGATTGTCATCGGGCGATCATCCGCCGCAGACTGGGCGATCCCAGATCAGTCCGTTTCTCGCCGCCATGCGTCGATCTCGAATGACGATGGCGCGTGGCGCCTGACCGACTTGGGATCCAGGCACGGCACGATCGTCAACGGCGATCGGCTTGAGCCCCACACCCCGCATCCGATCGGTCCGGGCG
>JAJDDH010000103.1 GCA_029260415.1 Phycisphaerales bacterium
CGACCGCCAGGAAGAACCCGAGCCAGACCAGCGGGTTGGTCACGAGCGAGTCCGGTGCTTGCGTCGGCGCCGACGCGAGTGTCAGTATGGATCCCATCCCCGATGCGGTCATGCGATTCCTCCCTCTGCTGAGCGGCCGTCAGGCTTTCGCGACGGTCACGGTGTTATCTGCGTTGAGCGTGTTGATGCGGATCTTCGTGCCGCGTTCGAGCGTGTCGCCGTCGGTGACGGCGGTGTACATGCGCATCCGGTCGTCCATGACAACGCGCACGCGCCCGCTGCCGGACCGCTGCCCGGGGACGCGGACGTAGACCTCCGCCTCGAGCCCGATCGCCTGGCGGATCGAGACGTTGCCCGAGCTCTGCAGGTCGTAAACGGCCTTCATGAGCCACAGGAAGAGCCAGATCATCACGACCCCGCCCAGGAGGGCGATCCCGATCGAGGCCTCCAGCGACATGCCCGAGCCCCGGTACGCGCCCAGCCCGGCCCAGCCCGCGCCCATGAGAAACGCGCCGATGGACTGGACGGAGATGATCTTGAAGGCGTGGTCGGTGCCGCCGTCGTCGAGGGGCTCGCCCTCGGGGCTGGCATCAACGTCCAGGTCACCCATGTCGCCCAGATCGCCCGTGTCGGCGTCGAACGCGTCGTCCCCACCCATGAGCAGCATGCCCATGCGGAGGAGGAAGAAGACGGAGCCGACGATCGCGGGGATCGTGAACATGGCCGTGTATTGGCCGAAGAACAGGTCGTACATGGGCACACCTCCCGCGGCGCAGACCGACCGCCGGGAGATCGTACCTCAGATCACGGTACAAACATCTGTTCAGACCCCGGCGGGAGAGCCCCGCTTGGCATCTTCTTGGGAAATCGTCGGGATTTCTTTCGGGCGGGGAGGGTGTCAGGCGGCCAGGTCGATGTCGCCGAACCCGTCCTCGTACTCGTCGTCGTCCATGTCCGTGTCGAACCCGCCCCACTGATCCTTGGGCAGGTGGCGGTGGTGAACGTGGATGACGCGCGAGAGCTGCTCGCCGAAGAGCTCGGCGATGATCGACATGAGCTTCAGGTCGTTCTCGCCAAACGGCGTGCGCTTGTCGCGGAAGAACGTGAGCACGGCGAGGCACTCGTCATCTTCGCGGCACGCGACGACCAGCGCGGACGACTCGCCCAGCCAGTGGGCGTCCTCGCCCAGGTAACGCTCGAGGTCGGACGAGCCCGACATCGCCAGGACCTGCTCCTGGTGCTCGAAGCGGGGGGCCATGACGTTGGCCAGGTGGTCCATCATGACCTCGGCGGAGTCCTTGGGGCAGTCGTAGTTGACGTACGCGCCCAGCGAGAACTCGCCCGAGGAGGCGGGGAGAAAGACCGCCGCGTTGGTCGAGCCGACCTTCGCGAGGCTGTACTCGAGGAGCGTCCGCAGCAGGCTCTCAACGTCCAGTTCCTGTCGGAGCAGGCTGGAGAGCTCGGCGGACACGGAGACGTCTTCAAACTGGTCCGAGAGCTCGCGGTACGCCTCGACCAGGTCGTTGCACAGCTCGCCCACGTGCCCGGAGACTTCCTTGCGGGCGCTGTTGAGCTGGTGGCACAGGCGACGAAGACGCGCGACGCGCGCCTCACGCTCACGCTGACGCGTCGCCCGCTCTCCAGCGGCTTCGATCCGCGAGAGCATCTCGTCGTCGCTGACGCTCAGGGCGATCAGGTCGGTCGCGCCCGCCCGCATCGCGAGCATGGCCTCGTCCAGGTCCGCCTGGTCGGCGATCATGGCGCTGACCGAGCCCGGGCTGGAGACGCTCATTTCCTGGGCGAGCTCGCGGCCGGCGCCGCCGCCGATGCCCGAGTCGATCAGGACCAGGTCGTGCAGCCCCTTGCTCAGACGCTTGCGCGCATCGAGGACGGTCTTGGAGACGCTGACAACATCGGCACGCTTGCCCAGGAGTTTGACCAGGCGCTTCTGGACGCTCGAGCGTGACGTGATGAGCAGCACACGAACGCCGCTGATGGGCGTGCGCCCCTCGGCGCCGGGCGTCTGGCCCTGTCCCGTGCTGTTCGTCTCGTGCAAGCTCATCCCGTCAACTCCTCAAGCGAAACTCACGCGGCCATGCCGCTGATAAACCCACCACCCGACGCCGGGGCGCCCCGCGGGATCGAGACTGTTGCGACGCACCCGCCATCGGACGCGTTGGAGAGCGTGAGTTCGCCCCCCTGAAGCTCGACCAGGCGCCTGGCTCGTGCGAGCCCGAGGCCCGTCTGTCGGCCCGCGGCCTTCTCGGAGAAGAACGGGTCGAACGCGTGCCTCGCGGCCCGGCGGGACAGGCCCCTGCCGCGGTCCTCGATCCGAAACACCAGTCGGTCATCCAGCGGGTCGGTTTGAACGCGAAGCTCGACAATCTCGTTCGGGGCCGCCTCGATCGCGTTGACGATCAGCTCGGTGAGCGCCAGGCCCAGCTGTTCTCGGTCGGCGATGGCCGTGCCCACGCCCTCCTCGCAGATCACGCGGGCGCCCTGGTTGGAGGCGGTCCGCTGGCGGGCCCGATCCACGGCCTCGCGCACAAGTGACGCGGGCTCAAGCGCTTCGGTGCATGGCTCGGGCGGGCACGCCAGCAGGTGCATCGATTCGATCAGCTCGCCCAGGTGCCCGGAGGCCTCGACGATCGCCTGCGCCGTCGCCCGGTCGGCGCTGCTCAGACGCTGGGCGAGCATCTGCGACCGCCCGCGAATAATTGTCAGCGGGTTGTTCATCTCGTGCGCAGCGCCTGCGCTCATCTCGCCCAACCGGGTCATCGCCTCGCGTTCGGTCATCGCGGCCTGCATCTCGGCCAGCGTCCGCGTGGACTCGGCCAGCGTCTCACCCAGACGCCTGGCGCGCTCGTGGCGCGAGGCGCCCATCACCGCTGACGACCACGCGCTGGTGATCGCGCCCAGCTCCTCACGCGTGAACCCGGCGCTCTTGGGGTCGGGCTCGTGCAGGAGCACGGCGGTGATCGCGTCGGCGTCGTCACGCGCCGACTCGCGCCCCGGGTGGTTGCCCGCGCTGCACAGGGCCAGCAGGCGGACGTTGCGCAGGTCCGTCGCGTCGCCCAGGTAATCCGAGAGCCAGGGCAGGGCCCCGACGGCGCCCATGGTCAGCTGCGAGGTGTCCGCCAGCGAGGCGAGCGCGCCCCCGCCCGCGATGCCGGGGGGCGCCTCGGCCGAGTGGGCGCGCATCACGCGACCGCCCGCGCCGAACTGCGTGACGAGCCAGGGTCGCCCGCTGCCCGGCTGGTGGACGGAGGCGTAGAAGCCCGGTCCGAAGAGCGACTCGGCGGACGCCGCGACGTGCGCGAGCGTCTCGCTCACGCCCAGGTCGGGTCCCCAGCTGGCGTGGAAGGCCCCGATGGCGTCCAGGACGCGTTTCTGATGGTCGCTGCGCCGCCCGCGGCGCAGCAGCGCCTGGTTGAGGCCGCTCAGACGCTGGTTGGCGCGGGCGATCGATTCGAGCATGAGCTCCGGGGGCGTGCGTTCGTCGAGCCCGAGGATGGCGCACCGGTCGCCCAGGGCCTGGAGCAGATCAGGCACGATCGCCTCGACCTGCGCGGCGGTGATGCCCAGGTGGAACGCGACGCCTTCGAGATCGGCGGGCTCACCGAAATCGCCCGACCAGCCCAGGTGCTGGCGTCGGCAGAGGATCTTGGCGAGCGTGACCACGCTCACCAGCTCGCGCTCGGGCGTGTCGGGGAGCGACTTGATCGGCTGGGCGTGGAGCCAGATGACGTCCTGGATGGCGCTGGGCAGGCCCCAGCGGCGCGCGACGCGACGCCCGGCGGTGTGGTGGTCCAGCCCGATGACCTGGCGCTCGACGGGCGCGCTGTCGCACGCGCGCCGTTCGGCGAGCGCGACCACGCGCTGGTACGCGCGGGGGAGCACCAGCTCGAGCGTCAGGCGCCCGATGTCGTGCAGCAGGCCCGCGACGAACGCCGCGTCGGGGCGGACGCGGACGCTCGGGTTCTTCGACGCGATGAGCTCGGAGGCGCACGCGACGGCGATGGCGTGGCGCCAGATGCCTGGGCGGTCGAACCGCCCGACCCCCTCGCCTTCGTCGCCGTCGGGGTCGATCTCGTCCGCCTCGCGGTCGAGCAGGTCGTACACGTGCACGCTGAGCACGGCGGACTGCACCGCCTCGAGCCCGAGCATGATCACGGCCCGCCGGACGGTGGTGATCTGGTCGCCCAGGCCCAGGTCCGACCGGCGGCACAGGCCCAGGATTCGGGCGCTCAGCGCCGGGTCCGATTCGATGAGGGTGACGATCTCGTCGAGGTCCGCGTCCTCGGCCCCGCTGACCTTCATCAGGCGCGTCGCGATGGGCGAGAGCGTGGGCAGCGCGTCCACCCGCTGGAGGATCATCTCCACCTGGGCGCCGCGGTCGCGGTCCTGACCGATCTCACCAAAGCCTGGAAGCGCCACGGCTCAACGCTCCTGGGTCTAGTGGGCGGACCCGTTGCTGGACCCGTTGTTCGTCGCGCTGGCCATGCCGAGAAGGCTGGCCATGCGCCCGATCAGCTCGTCCACGTCGAAGGGCTTGCGCATGAACTCGTCGGCGCCCGAGCGGCACAGGGCCTGGATCTCGTCCTCGCGGACAACGCCGCTGACGACGATGATCTTGGTGTCGCCCAGCGTCTCGCTGTTGCGGATGCGTTCGCAGACGACGTTCCCGTTGATGTCGGGGAGCATGTAGTCGAGGATGACCAGGTGGGGGCGGAAGCTCTCGGTGAGCAGGCCGGCGTCGTACCCGGTGCCCGCGGTCTGGACCTGGAACCGCCCGTCGCGCTCGAGCAGATCGACGAACAGCTCAACGATCTGCGGGTCGTCGTCGACGACGAGCACGCGCCGGATGTCCGTCTCGATCGCGTCGAGCGGGATGTCGTTCTTGCGCATGAAGCGGATCAGGTCCTCGCGCGGGATCCTCCGGAAGCGGCTGCCCGGCACGCGGAAGCCCGACTGGCGCCCGGAGTCGAAGCAGCGGATGATCGTCTGCTGGCTGACCTTGCAGACCTTCGCAGCCTCACCAGTGGTGAAGATCTTCTTCTCGCTCCAGTCGATGCTGTCGGTGTCGGGGGGCATGGCGCCTCCTTGCGTAGCGGGCGATCGCGCCGGGCCGATCCGTGGCCCAGAAGGGGCGACCCTGCCCCCGGCGCGCTTGCCCAGGCGGGTATCGACGCAAGGACAACCCAACTTCACAGGCTTCACACCATCGCCCGAGAATGCGAGGGTCCGAGAAACAGGTTCACGTCTCGCCGTGCAGCTCGCGCCATTTGCGGACCGCCTCTGGCTCGCGCGGGTAGATCGGCGCCAGCTCCAGCGGGTCGGTCGCGGGCATCGCGTGCCCCACGCGCAGCAGCGCCCCGGCGCTGAGCGCGGGCTCGACGATCCGGATCCCCAGCGCCCCCGCCCGTTCGCGGATCGGCGCGGGCAGGTGCTCGTCGCCCGCGATCGTGCTCACGCGGGCGCCCTCCAGCCCGGACGCGTCCAGGATCCCCAGCACACGGGGCTGATCCGTCCAGGAGGGGCTCTCGAAGCGGACCGCGAAGGTGGTCTGGCCCTTGGAGGCCAGGCAGACGAGCGTGGGGGCGTCGCCCGGGTCCAGCGATTCGGCGACCACCAGCGCGCTGGGGACCGCGACGAGCTCGGGCCCGAGGATCTCGCCGAGCATCTTGGCGCTGGCGATGGCGACGCGCAGCGCCGTGAACCCGCCCGGGCCGGCCGAGACCAGCACCCGACCCAGGCGCCCGCGGTCCAGGCCCTCGAACAGGCGGGCGATGGCGGGCATCAGGTCG
>JAJDDH010000104.1 GCA_029260415.1 Phycisphaerales bacterium
CGCCTGGGGGCGGCGCCCGCCTTCGCGTCGTGGGCGATCTGCGCCATCGTCGAGTTGCGGGCCTTGATGTCCCCGAACCCGACCTGCACGGCGCTGTACCCGTCGGTCTCCTCTGTCCGGACCTGCGTGACCACGCAGGGACCGACCTCGAGGACCGTCACGGGCAGCGAGCGACCCTCGTCGTTGAAGACGCGGGTCATGCCTTTCTTGATGCCGAGCAGCTGGGTCATGGTTCGTTACCGTCCTGATCACCCGGGTCGTCCGGGCCCCGCTTCGTGCCGCCCACGGTTCAGGCGGGGGCAGAGGAAGTCTTCTGGTTTCTCAAACAAGAAGCGGCGGGCCCCACCGGGCTCGCCGCTTGATTCTGACTAGGCCTTGATCTTCACGAACACGCCCGCGGGGACGACCAGGCGGTTGAGCGCCTCGACCGTGCGAGCGTTGGGCTCCTCGATGTCGATAATCCGCTTGTGCGTGCGGATCTCGAACTGCTCGCGGCTCTTTTTGTCGACGAACGGACCGCGGAGCACGGTGTACCGCTCCACGCGGGTCGGCAGAGGGATGGGCCCCTTCACCTTCGCGTTGGTGCGCTTGGCGTGATCAACGATCTCCTTCGCGGAGGAGTCGAGGGCGATGTGGTCATACGCCTCCATCCGGATTCGAATCCTGCCGCCGTTCATCAGCCGTTCGTCCTCTCACGCCGCGAAGCGCGTTTCTGAATCCATCGTCCCGAGCATCCGGCTCGGGCAGAAACCAATGACCCCGTCAGCCTTTCAGCCGACGACGCTTCCCGCCCCGTCGCCCGACCCTTCCGTAGGCCGGTCCGACCGAGCCCCGCGAACACCTAAAAAGAGGTTCACGCTGCGGCCCTGTGACCACCCGGGGCAGTCCCGGGACGCTCACCACCACGCCTCCCGCGGCGATGAGCCGAGAAGGATAGGTCTCCCCCCCGCCCAGTCAACGCCCCCCGCTATCCTGATCTTCAGATTTCGTGAGTTCGCCTGGGCCGCAGTCCCCGATCCGGACACCCCGCATTGCCCCGGGCGTGCAACGCCCTGATACTCACGGACGAATCGCCAGACCCCGGGCCGCCCTGCCGCCCGGACGCGAAGGACCGCGAGACCTGGAGAGATCAACCATGCGATCACGACCCCGAACCCTGATTCTCGCCCTCCTGGGCGTGAGCACGATGCTCGTCTCCGCGGCCCGGGCCCAGCTCGCCCCCAGCGCCGTCCGCCTCTCCTCGAGCCCGGTGCGGATCGAGAGCCTCGGGCTGACCCTCTTTCTGCCCGAGGGCTCCGGCGCCCAGACCGTCACCCAGGGCCAGGCCGGGAGCATCGCGACCCAGATTGTTTTCCCCGACGCCTCGGGATTTACCGCGATCCACAGCAAAATCAGCCGCGACGAGTCGCTCACCCTCACCGCCGTCGCCGACGAGCTGGTCGAGAAGATGCTCACCGCCGCGGGCAAGATCAACGCCGAGGGCAAGCTCATCAAGGGCACCAGCCGGGCCAACATCGTGTCCCGCGACCCGAACCTCAACATCAACGGCTTCCCCGCCGATCGCTTCTACGTCGAGTTCCCCCAGGTCCGCAAGGAGACCCCCGAGGTCCGCGGCTACACCGTCTTCAAGACCGGGCCCGGGCGCTTCGTCATCTTCGAGCTCTTCTCCGACCTCATCAAGCTCGACCTGGCCCGCGTGAACTACGAGACCATGATCTCCAGCGCCGAGTTCACCGACGGCCAGGACATCGACCTCAAGCGCGGCTCCATGATCCGCGCCGGCGTTGGCGCCCTCGCCTCGCTCTCCCCCGCAGACTACCGAGACGTTATGAACAGCTCGGGCCAGCGCTGGGAACGCCTCTACTCCCCCGCCCGCTCGGGCGAGGACCTTGAGGCCAAGGAGCACGGGTACCGCCGCCTCCGCAGCTGGGTCGGGCGGCGCGGCGAGCTTGACCCCTCCCGCAAGGAGAGCAGCTGGTCCGACACGGACCGTGAGCCCGGCTTCCTCCTCCGCATCGACGCCCTGCTGCTGCAGGACGAGCTGCGCGTGGACTCGCAGGCGACCTACTTCCTCTCCATCGATCGCGCCCGCGAGTCCTGGACCGTCCGCATGTCGATCCGCGAGGGCGACAACCCGCCCAACCGCTGGGAGGAGACGGGCGCCCGCGACGAGAGCTCCATGGTCGTCCGCGTCGAGCAGAACTCGTCGCACCCGCGCGTCATCAAGCCCCTGACCCAGAGCGAGGGGTACATCTCCGTCCTTGAGTCCTACATGATGGGCCCGCTGCTGGTCAAGGCGGGCGTGCCCGCCGACTTCGCGTTCTACGCCTACGAGAGCCAGGGCGAGAAAGTCTCGCTCCGCACCGACTCCGTCTCCCGCCCCAACGGCAGCGACGGCCCGTACAAAATCGTCACCCGCCCCCGCGAGGACGGGCCCAGCCAGGCCTCGTTCTACCGCACCGACGGCTCGCTCATCCGCATCGAGCGACCCGACGGACGCGTCTGGGAGCCCATCGAGTTCCAACGCCTCGTCGCGCTCTGGCGGGCCAAGGGCCTGCCCCTCGAGTAGCCGCACGCTCCGACCCCCCCACCGCCACGCACCACCGGAGATCTCGCCATGCGATCGATCGACCGCGCCCCCACGTCAGTCCGCGCCGTGTCCGCCGCTGCCATCCTCACGCTCTCCGCGTGGGGCGCCGGCTGCGCATCGCTGTCCAGCTCGATGTCGTCCAAGGCGACCATGCCCCGCGGCGCGTACGCCGTCGTGGATTCCAAGGTCGTCCCCGTCCCCGCGATCCCGATGGGCGACGCGAGCGTTGTTCGCCGCATCATCCGGGAGGGCCAGAACGACAACCGCACGCTGGCGCACATGACCGAGCTGTGCGAGACCTTCGGCGCCCGACTCACAGGCTCCACCTCCTGCGAGCAGTCCTCGCAGTGGGCCCGCTCCAAGCTCTCGTCCTGGGGGCTCAACCGCGCCCGCCTGGACTGGTGGGGCGACGTCGCCGTCCGGTTCGATCGCGGGCCCTCGTCGGGCGTCGCGATCATCCCGACCAGCGATGACCCGAATCACGTCGTCCGCGAGCTGCAGTTCACCACCCTCTCCTGGACACGCGGCACCGACGGCCCGCTCCGCGCCCCCGTCGTCCCCATGCCCACCAGCACGAGCCAGCTCCAACAGATGGGCGACCGCCTCACCGGCGCCTGGGTCCTGGTTCCCCCGGACTACAGCGACGCGGGCAACATCCGCCGCTCGGGCCAGCTCATGCGCAAGCGCCTCGAAGACCGCGACGCCATCCGCAAGGGCGCCGCCCCGGCGCAGACCGTCGCACACGCAGCGCCCGCCAGCGACAACACCCTCCGCTGGACCGGCACGTTCTCCTACGGCGACTCCAGGCTCCCCCTCACCCTCGACCTGACCAAGGACAGCTCGGGCTCGTACGCGGGAACCCAGTCCATCGAGGGCTTCCACTCGGGCCCGATCACCGACGTCGTGTACGACGACGCGACTGACACCCTCCGCTACACCTGGCGCCACTCGATGGGAAAGAGCAACATCGAGCTGCGCCGGTCGGGCGACCAGATGTCCGGCGCGTCCGCCAGCGCCACCGGCGAGCGGTACCCCATCGACGTCAGCCTCGGGTCGGCGCCCGCCGCCGCGCCGCTGGCCATCCAGGACGACAGCCTGCTTGGGCGCGTCCTGGCGATGGGCCCCGCGGGCTTCATCTCCTCGAGCATGGACGAGCGCGTCTGGACCACCTCCGCCAACGGCTGGCGCGAGCGCGCCGCCAGCGACTACCCGCAAGACATCGAGGTCAACGTCCGCCAGAGCGATTACGACTTCCTCAACTCCCGCGTGGCCGACGGCGCCCGCCTCGAGGTCGAGTTCAACCTCCCCCACACCATCAGCGACGGGCCCATCCCCTGCTACAACGTTGTCGCCGAGATCACGGGCGTCGAGAAGCCCGACGAGGTCGTCATCTGCTCGGCCCACCTGGACTCGTGGGACGGGCCCGGCTCGCAGGGCGCCATCGACAACGCGACTGGCGTGAGCGTCGTCATGGAAGCCGCCCGCCTGCTCACCAGGGCGGGCGTCAAGCCCAAGCGCACCATCCGCTTCATCCTCTGGACGGGTGAGGAGCAGGGTCTGCTCGGCTCCCGCGCCTACGTCGCGGGCCTCGCCCCGACCCAGCTCGACGGGATCTCCGCCGTCTTCGTGGACGACGGGGGCACCAACTACCAGGGCGGGCTCCCCGCCGCCGATTACATGGTGGACTACCTCGCCGCGGCGTCGTCGCCCGTCAACGGGCACTTCTTCTCACAGGAGGACCACGACGCCGCGCTCGCCGACAAGGACAAGAGCAACGACCTGCTCGCGGGGTACATGAACGTCAATATCCGCCCCACCGGGGTCTCCATCGAGACGCACTCGGGCTCGGACCACGCCCCGTTCAACGCCGTGGGCGTCCCCGGGTTCTTCTGGGACGAGACCGGGCGGGCCAACTACCGCTGGGCGTGGCACACCCAGCGCGACCGGCTCGATCAGGCGATCGGCGAGTACCTGGCCCAGTCCTCCACGAACATGGCCGTCGTCGCGTACAACCTCGCGATGGCGCCCGAGCTGCTCCCCCGAACCGCGGCGGACGGGAAGGGCCTGGCCA
>JAJDDH010000105.1 GCA_029260415.1 Phycisphaerales bacterium
GGGCGGACCCGCGAGGAGGAGGTCTGGTCGATCCAGTCCGAGCTGCTCTCGGGCGACGCCGAGCGGACGATCGGGCAGTTGCGGGCGATCCTGGACAACGCCCCACGCGACGCCCACGTGCCCGTGACCTTCGCGTGCACGGATCTGGCCCGCAAGCTCCACGGCGCCAGCCGGGCGATCGCCGCGGGCGCCAACCCTTTCCAGGTGGGCAAGGACCTCAAGCTCTGGGGCCCGGCGCGGGACGCGATCCTGGGCGTCGGCGCCCGGACCCACCCCGATGCCGCCCGCTCGCTGCTCGAGGCCTGCGTCGCCGCGGACCGGGCCAGCAAGTCCGGGCTGGGTCGCCCCGAGCGGACGCTCGAGCGTCTGGCGCTGCGGTTCGCGGCGGTCGCCTCCGGTCGGGCCTGATTTCGAAGACATCCGGGCAAACGCCCCGATAGACGACCAATGCGCACCGATCGAACACGATTCTCCGGCGTGGCCCTTGCGCTGACGCTCTCTCCCGCCCTCACGCTCGCGCTGCTGAGCGGGTGCGTCACCGAGGGCACGGGGGGCGATCTGGCCTCGCCCGGGGGCACAGAGGTCAACACGGGCCTGGCCCGCCTGGGTGACGACGAGCACAAGCCCTCGAGCGTGGACGGCGACGCCTTCAATGATCTCGACGACGACGAGATGGCCCGGATGATCCGCGAATCCGCCAGCCTCCTGGGCGACGTCTACGGCGAGACGCCCGAGCAGGCCCCGCAGCAGGCCCCCGAGCCGCGCATCAGCGTCAGCGATCCTGTGCCGCCGGTCCAGGACATGACGGACGTCACTCAGATCACCGAGGTCGTCCCGCAGACGCCCTCGCGCAACCCGTCATCGCTGGCGAGCCTGTCAACGAACAGCAACGTCAAGCAAGCGCCTGTCGAGCCCGACCAGAGCTTCATCGAGCTCGTCGGGCACACGCCCGAGCCAGAGCCGGTCGAGAGCGAGTTCCTGACGCTGATGGGCGCCCAGCCGGCGCCCGAGGTTCAGGCGGTCCCGGTCGGGGGCGCGTCCGGGCTGAGCAGCGACCAGCTCGCGGCGGAGCTGAGCCGATCGCTGCGCGAGATGGTTCGCGACGCGGACGACCCGGGCGAGGCGTTCCGGGCCGCGACGGCGCTGGCGGGGCTCGAGGCGATCCGCCCGGGGTCGATCGACCGCCTGGAGGCCCAGGGGGTGCTCTCGCCCGAGGACCTGGCGGTGGTCAAGGCGGCTGCGGAGCTGACCCGCTCGCTGGGCAACGAGGGGCGGATGGCCGACCCGGGACGCACGTCGGACCTGCTCGACGAGCTGGGCGACCGACTCGCCTCGGCCCGGGGCGTGCGCATCACCACGGCGGCGCTGTGCACCCGCGTGCTCGGGTACGGGCGCTACGAGGAGTTCCCGACGCACACGTTCCTGGCGGGGCGCCGCCAGCCCGTGATCATCTACGCGGAGCTGGACCGCTTCACGCACAAGCCCATCGTGGGTGGCGACGGGGGCGAGCGGTTCGAGATCAAGCTCTCGCAGCGCCTGGAGCTGTACCACCTGGCCGACGGGCTCAACACCTGGAACCGGGCGGCGGACATCGACCGGAGCGTGAGCCGCAAGCGGGTCAAGGACTACTACCTGATCAACCAGGTCGTGCTGCCCGACACGCTGAGCGTGGGCAAGTACACGCTCAAGGTGGTGATGCGCGACCTCAACGACGAGCGGGGCGGCATGGACGAGATCACCATCCCCATCGAGATCGTGTCCGACCCGTCGCTGGCCTACCCCAACGCGTCGCGGGCGTCGGTCACGCCCTGATCGCCCGCAGCAAGCCAGATCTCGTCCGATCCTCCCCGGCCGCGGGACTTCTGCCGATCTGGCAGAGAGCGTCGATCTGCCCGCCTGACCGGTCGGTCTGTAGCGTCCGCGACCGGGTATGCCGCGGAACAACGCCCCCTGGCGCGTCTTGAACACACATCGGGCGGGTTTGGCCAACTGGCACGCCCGGTGCAGCCGATACTGGAGCATCGGTCCGCCCAAGGAATATTGGGCGGGTGGATGTGGTTAGCGCTATGGCCGGGTGATCATCGGATCGCTGGTCAGGATCGAACCCCGGGGTACGGTTCCTCAGTAGGAGGGACGTTCGCGGGAACGAGGACGGGCGGAGCCGTCCATGCGGGGTCCGAAGGGGCCCGGGAGAAGCCAGATGTTCGAGCGATTCACAGACCGGGCCCGCAAGGTGATGGCCCTGGCCAACCAGGAAGCCCAGCGGTTCAACCACGAGTACATCGGGACCGAGCACATCCTGCTCGGGCTCGTCAAGGAAGGCTCCGGGGTCGGGGCGAACGTCCTGAAGAACCTGGACGTGGACCTTCGCAAGGTCCGCCTTGAGGTGGAGAAGCTCGTCAAGGCCGGGCCCGAGATGGTGACGATGGGCAAGCTGCCCCAGACGCCGCGGGCCAAGAAGGTCATCGAGTACGCGATCGAAGAGGCGCGGAACCTGAACCACAACTACGTGGGCACCGAGCACCTGCTGCTGGGCCTGCTGCGTGAGCACGACGGCGTGGCCGCCCAGGTGCTGATGAACCTCGGGCTCAAGCTCGAGGAGGTCCGCGAGGAGGTCCTGAACCTTCTGGGCGCGGGCACGGAGACCGAGGGCGACGCCGCGACCGCCGGCGGGGGCGGCGCCTCGGGCGAGTCCCGCTCGGCCAAGGGCAAGAGCAAGACGCCCGCGCTGGACAGCTTCGGTCGCGACCTGACCGAGCTGGCCAAGGAGACAGCGCTGGACCCGGTCATCGGTCGGGCCAACGAGATCGAGCGCGTCACGCAGGTGCTGTGCCGACGCACGAAGAACAACCCGGTGCTGCTGGGCGAGGCGGGCGTGGGCAAAACCGCGATCGTCGAGGGCCTGGCGCAGCGGATCATCGCGGGCGACGTGCCCGAGATCCTGCACGAGAAGCGCCTGGTCGTGCTCGACCTGGCGATGATGGTCGCGGGCACGAAGTACCGCGGCCAGTTCGAGGAGCGGATC
>JAJDDH010000106.1 GCA_029260415.1 Phycisphaerales bacterium
GTGCCGATCCTCGAGGCCGTGACGATCACGGGCGAGACGTGCGGCAACTACGTGTACGAGAAGGCGCTCAAGAAGGTGCACGACTCGATCCGCGAGGGCGAGAGCTTTGCGCAGCCGCTGCGTGAGTCCAAGACGTGCGACTCGCTGGTGGTGAACATGATCGATGTAGGCGAGGAGACGGGCGAGATGGACGCGATGCTGCTGAAGATCGCGGACAACTACGACGAGGAGGTCGACGTCGCGGTCGCCTCGCTGGTGTCGCTGCTCGAGCCGCTGATGGTCGTGATGCTGGGCGGCATGGTCGGCACGATCGTGGTCGCGATGTTCCTCCCCATGGTGTCGATGATCGAATCGCTCCAGGGCGGCTAAGGAGGTCCGGATGCTTCGGACGCGTCGACACAACCCGGGCCTTGCTGAGCGGAGCGCGTTCACGCTGCTCGAGCTGCTGGTGGTGATCGTGATCATCGCGACGCTGATCTCGATCCTGTTCGTGGGCTTCGGCGCGGCGCGCCGGGCGGCCAACGCGGCGGGCGACCGCCAGGCGGTCAGCGGGCTGGACCTCGCGGTGACGCAGTTCCGCAACGACAACGGCTTCGAGCCGCCGCTGGTGTTCGATGGTGAGCCGATCGAGATGACCACCGGGCGCATGCCCGAGGCGACGCAGAGCGGGATGGGCGAGGGCCCGGTGTTCGAGGTGGACACCAACCGCTGGGTCGTGAGCGTGTGGGACGCGGGCGCGGAGGACGATCTCGAGATCCTGCGTCAGCGAGACGCGAGCTCGGGGATGCGTCTGGGAGGGACGGGCGGGCAGAGCGCCTGGGCGGACCCGCGCTACAGCAAGTACGCCCTGGCGTACTACCTGGCGGGGTCGCTGCCCGCGATCGTGGACGGGAAGGACGGGCTGGGGATGTACGAGCCGCAGGCCGGGGGCGGGTTCCGCGGCGTGGGCGCGGTCGTCGGGCGCGGGCGCACGACGGTCGATCCGTACGTCGATACCGACTCGAAGAGCGTGAACCTGGTTGCGAACTATGTCGAGCCCAGCGAGCCGATGGAGCACGGCGGCGTGAGCGTGATGGACCAGGGGCAGATCGACGCGTTCACGACCGACAGCCTGGCCCGCTTCCGCACGGCGCTGACCGATCGCAACGGCATCGCCTACCGGTACTACCGCTGGGAGCACGGGCGGTACGACAGCACGAAGATGGAGACCGTCGTCGAGCGGACGTCGGACCTGAACATCCCCGCGGTGCTGGTCGACCCGACACTGTACCGCGAGACGCTCGACGACCCGATGTCCGTGGTTGATGTGACGGGCGGGAACCCGGAGCTGCGCGGCGCGAAGTACGCGATCGTGGGCGCGGGCGAGGACGGGCTGTTCGGGACCGAGGCGCTGTCGGTGATCCAGGAGGCGCTGGGGCGCGGGGCGAGCGGGATGTCGCCCGAGGCGGAGGCGGAGCTGCGCCGTCAGGTGCAGCAGGACAACGTGGTGGAGGTGGGCGGCTGATGCGCAGCGACACGACCAGCATGGTGAGCGCGGTGACGACGGGCATCTCGGGCGGCGGGCCGACGCCGGGTGGGTATGCCCTGGGATCGAGGCGCTGCGCGGGCTTCACGCTCGTGGAGATGTTCGTCGTGATCGCGATCATCCTGATCATCGTGGCGCTGGCGGTGCCGGGCGTGAACGCGATGGTGTACTCGTCCAACCGGGCGCTGGCGGAGAACAGCCTGCGCGTGGGCGTGGGGCTGGCGCGGGACGCGGCGATCGCGTCGTCGCGTTCGGGCGACGGGGCGGCGGTGTTCCTGTACGACCCCGGGTCGGAGCAGATGCGGATCGTGCCGGCGGAGGTGGTGGGGCAGATCGAGACCTCGAACAACCCGCTGCTGCTCAGCTCCAACGGGCGGCAGACGCAGGACGTCCTGGCGCCGATCGCGCTGGGACAGTCTGTGACGCTGCCCCGCTCGTGGATGGTGCGTGGGTACGCGCCGGCGGGGTCGATGCTGCCCGATTCATCGGACGGGGTCGCGAGCTGGTACACGTCGCCCAACTACGGCGCTGCGAACGTGAACAGCCAGGCCAAGCTCGAGCGGAACTGGGTGTTCCCGGAGAGCGGCTTCTATGACATCGACGAGGCGTCGCACGCCGCGGGCGGTGGTGGGGCTGGCTTTGCCGGGTTCGGGGGGATCCCGACGCCGCGGCAGTCGTTCATGGTGCGGTTCTCGGCCCGGACGGGCGCCGTGAGCACGATCGGGCGCACGGGGTTGATGATCGATCCGCGTCCGTCGGTGGAAGAGCGCGATGACCTGGCGATGAGCCGGACTGACATCGCAAACGCGTGGAAGCGTGTGGACTGGGCGGAGGACGCGCGGACGTGGGCGGTGCGCACGCTCGGGAGATCCGCCGCGGACCCGGGCGTGGTTGCCCAGCTGCTCGGGAACAACACGAACGACACGGTGCAGGTCAAGAGCGTCAACCGATTGGCGCTGTACGACGAGCGCCGCCTGGCGCGTGGGATCGGCGGGCGTCTGAACCAGGACACTGGCACGATCTATGAGCCGTACGCCCGCGACGAGCAGATCTCGTTCGACCGGACGCTGTTCGGCAACACCCAGCTGGACCAGATCCGTCGCAACATCAACGCGTGGATCGACGGCGACACCGACGGCGGGGCGGGCGGGCCTGGGGACGACATCTTTGACGGGCGGATCGACGAGCAGGACTCGCCCGAGGCGGCGCTGTTCACCATCCAGGGCTACACCGGGGAACTGACGGAGATCGAACGATGACGCACGATTCGCGCACCCATCGACGGTCGGCGGTTCCGGGCTCGGCGTCTCGGGCGTTCTCGCTGGTCGAGATCCTGATCGCGATCCTGATCCTGGGCCTGGGGCTGCTGGGTCTGGGCGCGGTGTTCCCGGCGGTGATCGCGCAGCAGCGCGGGGCGGTGGAGAAGACGCAGGGGGCCGCGGTCGCGGCGTCGGCGGCGGCGACGCTCCGCGGCGGGGGCGAGCTGGCCAACTGGTCCGTGCTGTCGGGGGACAAGTTCTTCTCGCAGGACCAGAACATGATCGGTGGCGTTTCGGGTGGGTCGTACCGTCCCACGAGCTTCTGGGAGGCGGAGTGGCCCGTCACGGACACAACGCAGACCGGTCCGAACCCGAGCCTGGCCAACCTCACGTTCTATCGCGACACGGGCACGATCCAGTTTGGCAGTTCGGTGTTCAACGACGCGTCGTTCCCGACGCAGAACATCCCCGAGCTGGCGAGGCTGTCGCCCCCGGCGTTCTCCGGGCAGACCCCGAAGTACGTCTGGGACTTTGTGGCGCGCCGGAGCCCGGCGACCAAGCAGATCGAGGTCGCGCTGTTTATCCGCAACATCGACTCGAGGATCCGGACGAGCGGCGACACATCTCTCTCCGAGATGATCGCGCGCCCCGATGTCTTCGCGGTCGCGGTGGACCAGACCACGGGGTTGTCCGCTGCGGGCGATCACCCGAACGCGGAGTACGCGGTGCCGCTGTCGCTGGCGATGGAGATCCCGCTGGACGGCAACGAGCCGATCCTGAACCGTATCAGGTTCCTTGACCGGTTCCCGCTGAGCGGCCTCAACGCGTTCGACGCGGCGACCCCGGATGAGGACACCCGCATCGAGCTGGCGAGCCAGATCGGGCAGAAGCTGGTGGACAACTTTGGCGTCGTTCGCAGGGTGGTGCGCGTGGTCGAGAACGAGGTGGACACGGTCGAGGTGGAGCCCCCGTTTACGCGGCAGCAGGCGTTCGGCGGGTTCAGCGACGGGAACGGCGCGGGCGGTGTCAGCGCCAACACGATCGACCCGGTGCTGGCGCAGCAGGTGGTCTTTACGCCGCAGATCCCGGTCTCGGTTGAGGTGTTCCGCGTTGAGTAGAGCCAAGCGACACATCCGGTTGATTCCTGTGCCGCGCGGCCTGAGCGCCGGGCGGCGCCTCGCGGGCGCGTTCACGCTGCTGGAGCTGATGGTGGCGATCGCGATCATCGCGCTGCTGGCGGCGGGAGTCGCGGCGATCTTCGCGGCGGTGGGGGACACGGTCTCCGCGGGCAAGCGCGTGAGCGTGGTGAACAAGTACGCGGCCCTGATGGAGGGCGTGATCCGCGAGGACATCGAGCGGCTGACGCGCGACGGGTTCCTGGTGATCCGTCACGAGCTGGCCAACGACGGGGACCCGGTGCCGCTGTACCGGGGCGAGCCCAACCCGCGTCCGCGCCGGATGGACGAGCTGATGTTCTTCGCGCGGGGTGACTTCGCGAGCGTTCGGCGCCCGATGGTCCCGGGGATCACGGCCCGCTCGAATGAGGCGCGGGTCTACTACGGGTTCGGGCAGCGGGCGGAGGAGGACCTGTCCACGCTGGAGATCGGGTCGTACCTGTACCCGTCGCTGGACGACGACAACATCAACATCGACACGCGTCTGGGCTGGGAGGCGACGACCGCTGGCGCGGAGAACCCGAACCGGTTCGCGTCGGACTGGACGCTGCTGCGTCACGTGACGCTGCTGGCGGCGCCCTCGGCGGGCGAGGCGCGGATCACGGGCGAGCCGGTGTACGACATCGTGCCCTCGACGGACAGCGCCCGCAGGCGCCTGCGCGATCACGAGTGGCAGATCGGGCTCCAGCCCGCGGCCCAGAGCGTGTTCCGCGCTCGTCAGGAGCACCAGCTGCTGGTGCAGGCGGGCGGGTCGGTGCAGATCGTCAACGTGCCCGGGAGTGCAACGATGCTGCGCCAGCCGGACCACGAGGTGTGGCCCCGGTTCAGCAGCGGGCTGATCGACGTGGCGTCTGAGACGCTGGCGGAGGTCCGGTCGGTGGTGACGAGCGCGGGGTTGGCGCCGTGGGTGGTCCAGTCGGACCCGACGTACTTCCTGCCGACGGGGCTGTTCGACCCTGCGAACATCGGCCCGGCGCCCGACCTGGGGAGCAGCATCGTCGCGCGGAACACGATGCGCAAGTGGATGCTCAACGCGCTGCCCGGCGAGCTGACGGATCGCGACGGGGACATTGATCACCCGGAGACGCTGGCGCGGATGCGGTTTGAGAGCGTGCCGCCGCTGATGGGCATCCCAGATAGCGAGATCGGCGCCGGGCTGAGCGGCGATCGCGAGCGGGCCTACCGCGAGGCGGACCAGGAGATGCTCTCGGCCAGCGCGTTCATCCCGCGCTGCACGGAGTTCATCGTCGAGTGGTCGTTCGGGTGGACGTACAACCAGGCGGGGGACCCTCGTCTGGGGCAGCTGCAGTGGTACGGGCTGGACCGGGCCGAGGACGACGTCAACGGCGACGGCGACATGGACGACCCGGTGGACCGGGTGGCGAACTTCTTCACGCCCATGGTTGTCGGGCCGGCGGTGGACGGCGTCTCGAACCGGTTCACGGACCCGATGGAACTCGATCGGATCAGCCGGCTGGTGTACGGACGCCCGGGGACCGGGCTGGTCCCGGCGGGCCTGACGGCCCAGGAGTCGGTGTTCGGGTACTACGACCCGGGCCTGATCACGAACACGGCGCTCGCGACGCACACGGACGACGACGGGGAATGGCCCTGGCCGACGATGCTGCGGATCACGATGAGCTTTGCGGACCCGACAGACCCGAGCGTGGAGACGACGATGCAGTTCATCGTCGATCTGACCACGGAGCGGTGACGGATCAGACTTGCGCCGGCGCGAAGCGCGCGGCGCAGAGCCCGGGCGCCCCGAGCGGGCGCCGTCGGAGGCAGGAAGGAGCAACGCGATGCGTTCGAACAACTCCCGAGGCTTGAGTGTGATGAACACGATTGGCGCCCGTGTGCGCAAGCGCCGACCGACGCTGCTGCGCGAGTCGTGCGGGCGGGCCGCCAGTGCGGAGCGGGGCTCGGCGCTGCTGCTGGTGATCGGGGCGTTGGCGCTGATCTCGGTGTTTGCGGCGGTGTACGTCACGATCGGGCAGGGCGACGGGCGTTCGTCGTCGGCGCTGGAGCTGAACCGGCGTGTCGGTGATTTCGGGCCGTTGATGGGGGACTACATCGCGCAGACAATCGCCGACGACCGGCTGGACACGGTGCTGCGCCTCGAGATCAAGGCGGACGACAGCGGGGGCCCGGTTGGCGGGACGTTCGGCGGACCCGGGGGCGGGGGGCAGAACCCGAGCGCGAACTTCCAGCAGGTGATCGCCCGCGAGAACACGGACCGCGCCTCCACGGACTGGTCGTTCCGGAGCATCACGCTGCGGATGGATCCGAGCTTCGCCAACAACCAGAACGGGAACGTCGCGTCCCTGGCGTTCAACGCGACGGGGACGCACACGGGGCTGTGGAAGCCGCTCGAGTCGGACCCGGCGACCCAGCTGCGCGCGCTGCGGACCGACCCGCGCGTCGCGTCGGACCCGTGGCTGGCCTCGACCGAGGCGACGTACCTGGGCGGGGGCACGGACCGGTTCTCGGTCGATCGCCCGTTCGCGGAGAAGCACCGCATCTCGTACCTGGACAAGCGCGACTGGGCGCACATCACGAACATCTCGCCCGACGGGCTGTTCGTGAACCTGTACAACCTGCGCGGCAATCGAGGCGGGTACGAGGCGGAGCCTGGGTACACACCTGGTGGGTACACATATCAGAAGAATCCGGCACCGGGAATTCCCGAACCGCATATGAGCGATGGACTTTCGTTGATTCAAAAGCGTCTTACGGATGGCGCTCTTGAGTCTTTGGACGTGCGGGGTGGCGGTTTCTGGGTTCCGGGGTACGACACGCCCGTGGTGTGGAACTTGGTGTTCGCGAACGAAGACCCCGAGAACGTGCCCGCGCTGTGGAGCACGAACCAGCGGTTCATGCTCCTGCCCATGGACCAGACGTTCTTTGTGTACAACGGTGCCTCAGCGGACTTTGATCAGGGTGAGATCGCGGATTGGTCGAGTCCCGAGTACCCCGCCTACCAGTACGCCGACGTGGACGGGGACGGGCTGGCCGACTCGCGCTGGTTCGAGCTGACGGACTCGTCGGATTCCACGGCGACGACCTCGGTGTTCAGCTTCCTGGCGCCGACGGACGGGTACCGCCTGTTCGCGGCGGCGCGGGTGGTGGACCTGTCGGCGCTGGTGAACCTGAACGTCGCGACGGACGCGATGGTGGGCCCGTCGGACATGACGGGCTGGACGCCCTCGTCGATCGATCTGCGCCGGGTCTTCACGATGCACGACCAGGGGCGCGAGCTGCGTGACTGGAATGTTCCGACGGCCAAGGGCCTGGCGCTGGGCGGGATCGAGCGCGACGCCCGCCCCGGGCAGGGCGACGTGTACAACGACTACTCGAAGTACCAGTTCAACCCCGCGTCGCTGGCGCTGGGCACGGCGCCCGGCGCGGGCGTGGACTCGAACGGGATGCTCATCGGGCGGTTCGCCTCCGACGCGGTTGCGCTGGCCATCGAGTCCGAGTCGAGCCTGGGCGAGAGCGACCGCGGGCGCCTGGCGGCGCCTCTGGGCACGCTGCGGGACGAGTCACGGTTCGTGTTCGACGCGGCCAACCCCGAGGACAACGCGGCGGCGCGGCAGTACTTCTACAACCGGCGGGCGGCGGTCGATCCGACGGACCGGGTGTCGCTGGGCGGGAGCGATCAGGGTACGGGCCAGTTCTCGATGACGGACCTGAGCGAGCTGATGACCTTCTGGGGCGTCAACGACGACGAGGTGAACTCACGCCTCGAGCAGGTGGTGTTCGGTCGGTACGACGATCAGCTCAACAACCTGCTGCAGACGACGTCGCGCCTGACGCCCATGCTGTCCACGCGCCCCACATCGCTGGACCGGAAGCGGCACGACACGCTCAACTCGCAGGGGAACCCGTCGCGCCCGCCCGAGTCGGACGGGATCGTGGACTCGGATTCGATGGCGCTGCGGGCGCTGTCGCCCCGGATGCGGCTGACGACGTTCAGCGGCGGGGCGGACATCCTGTCGATGGCGCTGGGGGACGCGGACCTCGCGACGCTGGGCGATTTCGAGGCCCCGCTGCAGATCGCGGAGTTCCTCCGCGGGCTCGATTCGGGCGACACGTCGGTGAGCGACGTGTTCGAGCTGTTCGCGACCACGCTGGCGGGCAGCGCGGAGCTGGAGGACGCGTGGGACGCGTCCAAGCCCGAGTACGACACGATGTTCTACGGGCACCAGGGGCCCGAGCTGGCGCTGACGCTCAGCGCGTTCATGACGGCCAACCTGATCGACGCGTACGACGAGGACAACGAGCCGACGCCGATCTCGGTGCTGGTGGCCTCCGAGAGCTCGGGCACGATCGGCACGGACTTCGACAAGAACAACCAGGCGGGTGGGGCCTTCCCCTGGCCCCAGAGCCAGAAGATCAAGCTCGGGAACATCGGCGACGACGGCATGAGCGTGCCCACGGGCGACGAGGGCTCGGTCAACCGCCTGGCGTACACGGTCTACGGCGTCGAGGCGTACCCGGTGCTGACCGAGGTGTCGTCGATGGTCATCATGACCGACGCGAGCAAGAACGCGGGCGGCGATGACGAGGCCGCGGGTGGCGGCGGGTTCCCGTGGGAGCCCGTCGGGGGCGGGGGCGGCGCGCCGCAGAACATCACCATCGAGACCGACGACTGGGACGCGAGCGACGCGTGGAACACCAACCCGGACCTGGCGCTCGTGGCGATCGCCTTCCAGCTGACCAACCCGTTCGACGAGACGATCAGCCTGGGCTCGGACACCAAGGGCGACGGGGCGGTGCTCGACGACGACGAGTACCTGTTCTACCTGGAGTACAACGGGCGCCTGTTCAAGGTCGGCGATTTCGACGAGAACGCCAACGAGTACACGAACGTGACGCTCGCCCCGGGCGAGTCGCGGACCTTCTACGTGATCGCCAACGACGGGCCCGACGCGCTGGGCGACATCGCGACCAAGTGGCAGGATCTGCGCCAGGGGTACGACCCGGCGGCCACGGTCAGCGAGATGGACGTTGTCGAGTGGCTCGGGCGCCAGTTCGGTATCGGGACAGCGGGCGGTCAGTTCGCTTCGCTCAATGGCCCCGCCCGCATGCGTGAGTTCGACGCGACCACGGGCGTGCCCGAGACGTTCCAGGGGTACGAGAACATCCTCAAGCCGGCCCCGACGCCCGCGCTCGGGCGGGCCGCGGAGGACCGCAAGGTCCGCCTCTGGCGGCGGATGGAGCTCCAGACCTCGAGCCAGTTTGTTGGCGCGACCAAGACCCCCGAGCACGACCTGCTCGTGGACCGGATCAGCGATCCGACGTCGGGCGGCGCTGCCGGCGGGGGTGGCGTGGGCGGTGGTCCGGTCGCGTGGGACGACGGCGCGCCCAGGCTTCTGCCCGTCCCGGGGAACATCTCGAGCGACGATGTCGGCGGCACCCTCGCGGGGACCGAGTCGTCGGCCAACGGGAACGTCGCGGGCACGAACGACAACTCGGGCTTCACGATGGTCTTCACCGGGACGATCCGGCGCGGCGATCACCCGCAGGTGAACACGGTCCAGCCCGCGGGCGAGAACGGGCGGGGCGTCCTGCCCGGGTGGATGATTGAGTCTTCCTCTCAGACGATCGCGAGCGACCGGTCCGTGCCGCCCCGCGGCAACGGGAGCAAGCTGCGTAACGCGGACTTCGACATGTCCGAGGACTTCGCGTTCGAGTCGTTCCGGGACTTCCTCGACGACAACGCGACGACGCGCCCGGGCCCGGCGGTCCCGACGATCGCCAAGCACCCGCGGGCCAAGCGCGGCGTCGGCGGCGCGTCCAAGGCGATCGACCGGACGGTGGACGGCGACCCGTTCTACGCGCCCGCGACAGGCGTGGGCGAGGTCGTCATCAACCCGGAGCTGGGGCCCGACGGGCGGGACGTGGTCGCGATGGTGACCGACCCGTACTCGGGCGCGAGCCGCGAGGTTCCGCTGGTGCGGGCGACGGACCTGCTCCTGATCCCGGCGGTGGGGTGGATCGAGACGCCCGACGCGACGAACCCGCTGAACTTCGATGACGACCAGTGGATCACCTACGGCGAGGCGCTGGGCTACGCGCTGGGGATGACGCCCGAGCCGGGCGGGGCGGCTGCCCTGCCCGACCGCGATCCGCTCCAGTTCCTCGTGGACCGGGCGGGCACGGGGCATCGCTACGTGCTCGACCGCCTGCACCTGCGTCTGGA
>JAJDDH010000107.1 GCA_029260415.1 Phycisphaerales bacterium
TACGCCCTGCCCAGCGACTCGCTGCTGCGGCAGCCCGCGCCGACGTGGGCGATCGTCTGGGGTGTCGCGTCGGCGCTGGGGCTGACGTTCCAGCTCGGGGTGCTCGGGCGGCGGACCAAGACCGGCGACGCGGGCGGCGGCGACGACGACTGAGTCAGTCGTGCTCGGCGCTGGCGTGCCCGAGCTCGTGGGTGACCACCGGGCCCGCGTAGGTCGCCGCCTGCTGCGAAGCGGTCATCAGCTCCTGCCCGATGGCGATGAGCGCGACGACACCGACAGCGGAGATCAGCGCGGCGATGCGCCGCGAGCGGACCCGCGCGAGCACGTCGCCCGCGTTGGACTCGTCGCCCTTGTCCAGGGCGCACGTCGCGACGATCTTCAGGTAGTAGAACGCGGCGATCGCGGAGTTCAGGCCCAGGATGATCACCAGCGGCAGCTGCCCGGCGCTCACGCCCGCGGTGAACAGCCCGAACTTGCCCAGGAAGCCCAGCAGCGGCGGCAGCCCGAGCAGGCTCAGGCAGCAGAGCACCATCGACCAGCCCAGGATCGGGCAGCGGGCGCACAGCCCACGGATGTCGTCGAAGCTCTCGCCCTCTTCGCCGTTGGGCTTCTCGATGCTGGCCAGGACGGCGAACACGCCCAGGTTCATCACGCCGTAGCTGAGCAGGTAGAACAGCACCGCGGCCAGCCCGTTCTGCCAGAACGGTCCGCCCGGCTCGCCCGGGCCCGCGATGACGCCCACGAGCATGTAGCCCGAGTGCGCGATCGAGGAGTAGGCCAGGACGCGTTTGATCGATCCCTGGAGCAGGGCCATGACGTTGCCCAGGGTCATGGTGATCGCGGCGACGACCCAGAGCATCCAGTGCAGGGCCTCGGGGAGGCGCCCGCCGTCGTGCGTCCAGTCCGCGGTCCCGACGAGCAGGAGGATGGCGATGAAGCCCGCGGTCTTGGGGACGAAGGCGAGGAAGGCGGAGACGGGGGAGGCGGCGCCCTGGTAGACGTCCGCCGTGTAGAAGTGCATGGGGACCGCGGCGATCTTGAACGAGACGCCCAGGACCGAGACGAGCAGGCCCGCGATGGCGAGCGGGCTGAGGCCTTCGGTCGCGAAGACGTTGGCGATCTCCTGGAGGTCGGTCGTGCCCGCGGCGCCGTAGATGAGGCTGAACCCGTAGAGGAAGATCGCCGCGCCGAGTGCGCCGAGGAAGAAGTACTTGACGCCCGCCTCCTGGCTTCGGCTGCCCCGGGTGGAGATGACGACCATCATGTTCGTCGGGAGGCTGGTGAGCTCGAGTGCGAGGCAGAGCCAGATGAGATCGTCGGCCGAGGCGCAGAGCATCAGGCCGGTGAGGCTGAAGAGGAAGAAGGCGTAGAACTCGGCGCGGGTGGCGTACATCGCGCTGTACTTGGCCTTGCCCGCAGCGATGCGTTCCTCGAGCTGGCGATCGACCGTGCCAACGGCTACGAGCAGCAGCCCGAGACCGACAAGCGAGATCACGAACTTGAGGTAGGGCATCCACTCTGGGAAGAGCGAGCCTGGGTTGGCGCCCGGGCTGTTGATGGAAAGCGCGGCGGCGATGACGAGACCGACGGCGCAGAACCAGGCGCAGGTCTTGCGGACCTCGTAGCTCTTGCTCAGACCGATGACCATGACGACGCAGGTCGTCAGGAAGAGCGTGATCTCGGGCCAGAGGTAGGCGATCTTCTCGATCACGGATGCGCCTCCTCAGCGGTTTCAACCCGAGCGTGCTCGAGCATGGGCGTGTCGGCGTGGTTCATGCCGTGGTCCATCACCCACCGCTGGGCCGCGTTGACGGGCGCCTCGATGCCCTGGATGAGGGGCTTGGGGTAGAGGCCAAAGGCGAGGCACGCCGCGGCGAGCGGGAGCAGGCACAGGATCTCTCGCGCCGAGAGGTCCACGGGCAGGCGGGGGGCGTCGTCGTCGTGCTCGTCGTGATGCGGGGGCTCGCGGAGCGGGCCGAAGCAGATGCGACCGACCATGTACAGCAGGTAGATCGCGGCGACAACCATGCCTGTGCCCGCGATCGCGGCGAACCAGGGCCCGAGCGTGCCGCCCTGCGCGCCGGGCTCGCCCATGGCGACCCAGCTGGCGTCGGACTGGAACGTACCGATCAGGCAGAGCAGTTCGCTGGGGAATCCGTTGAGCCCGGGCAGGCCCACGGAGGCCATGGCGAAGAAGACCATGAAGGTGGCCCAGACGGGCATCTTGCTGGCGAGCCCGCCGATCTGGCGCATGTCGCGCGTGTGGTAGCGCTCGTACATGAACCCGATCATCAGGAACAGCGCCCCGGTCGAGAACCCGTGGGAGAGCATGTACAGGACCGACCCCGACATGCCCGCGGTGTTGAGCGCGACCAGGCCCAGCACGCAGAAGCCCAGGTGGCTGACCGAGCTGTACGCGACGAGCTTCTTGATGTCGTCCTGCACCCAGCAGATGAGCCCGGCGTAGACGATGCCGATGATCGAGAGGACGGCGATCTCCGGGGCGTACTCGACGACGGCCGCGGGGGCCATC
>JAJDDH010000108.1 GCA_029260415.1 Phycisphaerales bacterium
GCTCTCCCCGGGCTCGAACCGCGCGTCATCGAGCCGGTCGATCAGGTCTCGCGTGCGCGGCGCCGCGGACGCGGGGTCGAGGGTCCGCAGGGCCGCCGCGGCCTCGGCGCAGGCGACGCCGGGCTCGCCCGAACCGGTCGCGACGGACTCAAGTCGCGCGAGGATCGCGCGGGCCGGGTCCCGCCGCCCGCGCCCCAGCCAGAGGGCGAGACCGATTGCCAATCCGAGCAAAGCCAGCACGCCCGCTCCCAGAATCGCGACCAGCCAGAGCAGGAGTGACGAGTCGGGCGACTCAGGTGCTGCCGGGGGCGCGTCCCGCAGCTGGCCGATCTCCAGCGTGTCGTCCTCGTCCAGCACCGAGTTGACCGTGATCGCCAGCGCTTCGCTCACGGTCACGCCCGAGCGATCGCCCCGCGACCACGAGACGGTCACACACGGGATCGTGTAGCTTCCCTCAAGGAATGGCTCGAGCGTGAGCGTCCGCACATGCAGGACGCCCGCGTCGCCCAGGGCGCGGGGCGGCACGCTCCGGTCGGCAACGACCGTCCACCCCTCGCTCTCGGGGTCGATGGTCAGCCCGTCCAGCGTCGCCCCGTCGTCGAGGGTGACCTCCACGCGGACCCCGACCCGGTCAACTGTGCGGGCGGTGTCACGGTCAGACTCGACGCGGAGGCTGACCGGGCCCGACCGGGTCACGCTGGCCAGCGCCGCGTCGGGAGCGTCAGTCTCGCCCCGACGAGCGCAGCCGGCGAACACACACGCGAGCGCGCCAAGAACGAGCAGGACTCGGATAGACGACGGCACGCTCCGCATGGCTATCGACGGCGCTCCCTGGTGTGAAAGTACCGGGCCAGGTCGTTGGCGAACGGGCGGTCCGTGGAGATATCGACCAGGTCCACCCGGTCGCGCCGGAGGATCGACCGCAGACGCTGCTCGTGCTCGTCGGCCGCGCGCCGGCGTCTGGCCCGCCCCGATCGCCCCGAGGTGTCCACCAGCACCCGCCCGCCCGACTCGGGGTCCTCCAGCTCGATCATGCCCATCGGGGGCAGCTCCCGCTCCCGAGGATCGGACACCCGCAGCGCCACCACGTCGTGCTTCCGGGCGAGCAACCGGAGCGGGAGCTCCCACTCGGGGTCGCCCGTCGTCTCATCGAGAAAGTCCGAGATCACAAACACGATCGAGTGTCGGTCCAGCACGCCGCGCAGCGTGGAGAGCGCGTCCGCGAATGCCCGCCCACGCCCCCGGGGCTCGGCGTCGAGCAGCTCGCGCATCAGACGCAGCAGCCCGTTGCGGCCCTTGCGCGGCGGGATGAACAGCTCGATCTGGTCGGAGAACGTCATCATCCCCACGCGGTCGTTGTTGCGGGCCGCGGCCATCGCCAGCACGGCGCCCATCTCCGCCATCAGCCTCGCCTTGGACCGATCCCCCGAACCGAACAGCCCTGACGCGGACAGGTCCACCACCAGCACGACCGAGAGCTGACGCTCCTCGCTGAAGCGCTTGATGAACGGCTTGCCCGCGCGGGCCGTCACGTTCCAGTCGATCGACCGCACGTCGTCGCCCGGCTCGTACTCGCGCACATCAGCGAACTCGATCCCCTGGCCCTTGAAGGCGCTGTGGTACTCGCCGGCAAAGAGATCGCTCACGCGCCGACGGGCGCGGATCTCCAGCCTTCGTACCTCTCGCATCAGCTCTTCGGTGAGCACCGCCCGAACCCCCTAGGGAACCGGGACGTGGTCCAGGATCGTGCGCACCACGTCCTCGCTCGTCACGTTCTCGGCCTCGCCCTCGTAGCTCACCGCCACCCGGTGACGCAGCACGTCCAGGGCGATCGCCTTGATGTCACTGGGTGTCACGAACGCCCGCCCCTCCAGGAACGCGTGCGCCCGGCTCGCCTGGGCAAGTGCGATCGACGCCCGCGGCGAGGCCCCGAACTCGATCAGGCGCGCCAGCTTCAGCCCCGAGGCCTGCGGCTCGCGCGTTGTGTGGATCAGGTCCAC
Source organism: Phycisphaerales bacterium (assembly GCA_029260415.1). Taxonomy (GTDB): domain Bacteria; phylum Planctomycetota; class Phycisphaerae; order Phycisphaerales; family UBA1924; genus JAJRXR01. Next base: position 2,001 of record JAJDDH010000108.1, read on the forward strand.
GATGTAGTCCCGCAGACGCTCGTCCAGGTGGATCTGATCGACGATCGCCCGCGACGCCCGGATCTCGTCGAGCGTGACCACGGGGTTGACCTCGATCTTGGGCTGGCTGCTGGCCATCCGGTCGATGATGCTCCGCTCGTCCTCCCTGGTCGGGTACCCGACGCGGATCTTGAGCATGAACCGGTCCACCTGGGCCTCGGGCAGGGGGTACGTGCCCTCCTGCTCGATCGGGTTCTGCGTCGCCAGCACCAGGAACGGGTCGTCCAGCGGATAGGTCGTGTCCCCGATCGTCACGCTGCGTTCCTGCATCGCTTCGAGCAGGGCCGACTGCACCTTCGCCGGCGCCCGGTTGATCTCGTCGGCCAGCACGAGATTGGCAAAGATCGGCCCCTTGCGCGGGCTGAACGTCCCGTCCTTGGGCGAGTAGATCAGCGTCCCGATCAGGTCCGCGGGCAGCAGGTCGGGCGTGAACTGCAGGCGTGCAAAGTCCGCGTGCACGGCCCTGGCCAGCGTCGAGATCGTCAGCGTCTTGGCAAGGCCCGGCACGCCCTCGAGCAGCACGTGCCCGCCCGTCAACAGCCCGATGAGCAGGCGTGAGACCATAACCGACTGCCCGACCACCACCCGCTCGACCTCGGTCGTGAGCGCGCGGATCGGGGCCGCGTGGGTCTCGACCTCTCTCGCCAGTTCCGTCTGTGTCACGCTCATGCGCATGCCCTCCGTACAGCTCAGACCCGGCCTGGGTTCACGTCCTGCGAACCCGCCGGGCGCCCGGCACGGGGATGCGCGCGGGCGCCGTTCCCGTCATGACTTCGTCGTCGCCTCAGGCGCCGGCCGGGCCCTGCGGCTGGCCCAGCGGGATCTCGCCGTTGCGCTCCTCGTACTGACGCACCGCGTTGCCCCCCTGCATCGCCAGGCGCTTGGCGGCGACCCAGTTCATGATCACCCGCGACCCGACGGTGATCACCATCATGGGCTCGTTGTTCGGGCCCTGCATGGGCAGGTTCATGCCGAAGTCCAGCACCACCTCGTCGCCCGTGCTCATCGAGCGGATGGTGTTGGCGTACGTGGAGGCCATCTTCGACTCGTCGAAGCGGACCTGGACCTGCTGCTGCTGCGGGTTCTCGCTCATCTCGTTGGGCTCCGGCAATCGGTGAAGTTCGGGGCTCGCTGCCCGGGAGGCAAGGGTAGGCCCGACGCTCAACAGAGATGGAAAGTGCCGGAGGGGGGACTCGAACCCCCAAGACCTTTCGGCCAGCGGATTTTTAATCCGCCGCGTCTGCCAGTTCCGCCACTCCGGCCCAGAGTCCCGGATTGTTGCACCCGCGGGAAGGCCTGTCTCGGACCCGATAGGGAGAACGCGTAGAATCCAAGACTGATGCTCGATCTGACCCGGACCACCACCGCCCTGCTCAACGGCCTGCACGACGTCGACAACGCCGAGGCGTGGGCGTCGTTCTACGGGCGGTACGTCCCGATCATGATCGGGGTCGCCCGCCGCCTCGGGCTCAGCGAGGCCGACGCCCAGGACGCCGCCCAGGAGACCCTGGCGACCTTCGTCAAGGAATACCGCGAGAACAAGTACGACCGAGACCGCGGGCGTCTGCGGTCCTGGCTGCTGACCATCCTGCGCACCCGCGTCGCCGGGCAGTACCGCGCCCGGGCGGTCCGCAAGGAGCAGCAGGGGGTCACCTTCGTGGGCGGCGTGCCCGACGAGAAAACCACAAGCGACGCGTGGGACGTCGAGCGCCGGCGCACGATCCTGCTCCAGGCGATCGACGAGCTCCGCAAGGTCAGCAAAACCAGCGACCAGTCGGTCCACATTTTCGAGATGCTGGCGCGGGACAACCGCTCGGCGCAGGACGTCGCCGACGAGCTTGGTCTGACGGCGCAGGACGTCTATCGCGCCAAGAGCCGCGTCACCCAGCGCCTGCGCGAAGTCGTCACGAAGATCGAGCACGTCTACGACGCGGAGGAGTAGGCGTTGGACGATGTCTCGCTCCATCTTACCGACGACGATCTGCTCGCCGAGTTCGGGCAGGTCCTGCGTGAGCAGACGGGCCAGGACGCGGTCTGCGACGACCGCATCCCGGGCTACCGCCTGGAGCGCGAGCTCCACCGAGGCGGGCAGGGCGTCGTCATCGCGGCCTACCAGCAGACCACGAAGCGCCCCGTCGCAATCAAGCTCCTGCTCGACGGCGCCCTGGCTTCCGACGCCGACCGCGCCCGCTTCGAACGCGAGGTCGAGCTGGCCGCCCAGCTCCGCCACCCGAGCATCGTCACCGTCCACGAGAGCGGCACAACCCGGCAGGGTCGCCAGTACATCTCGATGGAGCTTGTCGACGGCTCCCGATTCGACGCCTTCGTCACGGAGCGGTTCCACGCCGACGGGCTGCCCAGCGAGCTGCAGTGCCGCGAGATCGTCCGCCTGTACCTGGCGGTCTGCGACGCGATCGAGTACGCCCACCGGCGCGGCGTGATCCACCGGGACATCAAGCCCGGCAACGTCATGGTCACCGACGACGGGCGCCCCGTCGTGCTGGACTTCGGCATCGCCAAATCCGCTGGCAGCGAGCGCGGCACGACCAAAACCGGCGACTTCCTGGGCACCCTCAGCTACGCCGCCCCAGAGCAGCTCGGAGGCAGCCCGGACCTGATCGACACCCGAGCCGACGTCTACGCTTTGGGCGTCATGCTCTACGAGGCCCTCACCGGCGCCCGCCCCAGCGGGAGCGCTGACATGTCGATCGCCGAGGCGATCCACAACGTCACGCAGAACGACGCCCGGCGCGCCTCGGCGATCAACCCCGCCGTCTCGCGCGACCTGGACGCGGTCCTCCGCAAAGCCCTGGAACGGAACCCGGCCCAGCGGTACCAGACCGCCGGGCAGCTGCGCGACGAGCTCTCCAACGCGCTCACGGGCAAGCCCGTGCGGGCGCGCGAGCACGAGCGGGCGTACCTCGCGAAGAAGTACGTGGTCCGCCACCGGGTCGGGATTCTCGCGGGGGCCGGGCTGCTCACGCTCGTGCTCATCGCCAGCGGCTTCGGCGTGCAGTCGATGATCAAGGCCAGGCAGGCGTCACGCTTCGCCGACGTCGCGGGCTCGCTTGTCACCCCGATCGCCGGGATCGACTACGAGACCGCCACGCCCGTCGAGGAGGTTCGCGATCTCGAGGGCCTTCTCGATCAGATCTCGGTCGACGTTGGGAAGCGGTTGGATGGCTACCCGCGCTACGAGGCGCCGCTCCGCTCAACGATCGGGCTCGCGTACCTGGGCATGCGCAAGCTGGTGAAGGCCGAGGTCGAGCTGCGGGAGGCGTTGCGTCTCTGGCAGAGCATCCCCCGCGCCAACCCGGTCACCCTCGCCTCGGCCCACCATGATCTGGGGCGCGTGCTCTGGTTCCTCGCCGAGTACGACGAGGCCGAGTTGGAGTACCGCGAGGCGCTCCGCCTCCGGACCAAGCACCTCGGGCCAGAAAACATCGAGACGGCTCGCTCGGCCCATCACCTGGCCGCCACGCTCCAGGGCAAGGGCGCCTTCAACGAGTCCGAGCACCTCTGGCAGGAAACGATCCGGATCCGGCGCGCGATCCTTCCAGAGAGCCACCCCGACATCCCCAACACGCTCGTGGGGTACGGCTCGTTCCTGCAGGAGGTCGGGCGCCACGCCGAGGCGAGCGATCTCTACGCCGACGCGCTCACCATGATCAGCCAGATCTCGGGCAACGATGACTGGCGGACCGCCCGGACCTCCCACGGGCTGGGCGTGTGCCTCATCGATCTCGGCGAGTACGCCCCCGCCCGGGACCTGCTCGACCGCGCCCTCGAGGTCAAGCTCATGCACGGCGACGAGTACGACACGACCCGCACGCGCCTGGCCCTGGCCCGCCTGGACCTGCTCGAGGGGGTCCACCTCGAGCAGACGCTTACAACCGTGTCGGCGTGCGTGGAGCAGCTCTCGTCCTCGTTCGGTCTCGAGCATCCCAACACGGGCGAAGCTCTCGTCCTGGAGGCGAGGCTCCTGCTCGCGCTCGACCGCCCGGCGGACGCCGAAGCGTCGGCGAGGCTCGCCATCGTCGCCTTCGAGTCCCGGTGGAGCAACCGCAGTTGGCGGATGGGTCAGGCGTCGGGGGTGCTCGCGCAGACGCTCATCGAGCAGGGACGCGCGGCCGAGGCGGTCGAGCCCGCCGCGCGATCGCGGACGATTCTGATGGACGTGCGAGACGCGGGCGACCGCGTGCGTCGCGAGAGCGAGGACCGCGCAACGCGACTGGGGCTGCTGGCGCCCGTCCGCCCCTAGCAGCCGTCCGCGAACTCGGTCAGAAAGGCCAGCACATCCGAGAAGTCGAGCACCCCGAACGGCGGCGCCAGATCGGTCTGGTCCAGGATCCCCGCGCCGAACTGCGACAGGAACACGATGATGTCGGAGAAATCGTGCGAACCGTACGGCTCGGCAAGGTCCGCCGGGTCGCAGCCGACCTCTCCGCTGGGGATGGTGACCACACCGACGAGCCCGATCTCGTACCGCCCGGTCTCGCCCGGGCCGCTCCAGAGATTGATGGGCATCGACCCACCGTTGCCGTCGGGCCCGGAGTTCTCCGTCGGCGACCCGAACTGGAAGATCGGCCCGTTGGCGTTGCCCGGGACCGAGGGTCTCCCGCTGATTGCCAGCAGGTAGAGCCCGGGGCCCTCGAGCTGCGCCCCCGTGCCATCGTTGGCGAACGGGAGCAGCAGCGGGTGGGGGCTGAATGTTGCCGAGTCAAGGTTGGCCAGCAGCCCGGTCCCGTCGGTCTTGAACAGGAACAGCTGAGCGTCGAATCCCGCGAGCCCACCGAAGTCCGCCAGCGTCGAGGCGCGGAAGGCCGAGGCGTCTTCGATCCGGATCAGGTACATGTCCTGAAAGTCGGGCATGGCGGGAGAGCCGGCCAGCAGCCCAGCCCCGTCGAGACGACCGGAGATTTTGGTCACCGGATCGACCCCCGCGCCGGTCACCGCCTCCGCGTCCGACGGGAAGCTCCCGGCCTCCCCCATCTCCATCCACTCGGGCCCCGCCGCGGCGCCCGTCCCCAGCGCCAGCACGATCGCGATGCAGTGGGTTCGCATGGTCACACACCTCTTTCTTCGGCGCCTCGGTCAGCGCGAAACACACACTCAGCAGCCGTCGGCAAACTCAAGCAGGAACGCGATCACGTCCGCGAAGTCCAGCGAGCCGAACGGCGGCGCCAGGTCTGCAAGGTCCAGGATGCCGCCGTTGAACTCCGAGAGAAACACCAGGACATCGGTCATGTCGTGAACCCCGTAGGGCGGGGCGATGTCCGCGGGATCGCAGCCGATCTCGCTGATCGGGATGCTCACCACGCCCCGGAGCCCGACCTTGTAGTCGCCGGTCTCGCCGTTGCCCAGCCAGTCGGTGAACGCGTTGAATCCACCGTTCCCGTCCGGGCCCGAGACCTCGGTCTGCGACACGAAGTTGAAGATCGGCCCGTCGAAGCTGATCGGGACGGCGGGCTTGCCGCTGATCGCCAGGTAGTACAGCCCGGGCTCCTGGATCGACGCCTGTGAACCGTCGGTCGCCATGGGTGTGATCAGCGGGTCCGAGGTCGCGGCGGACGCGTCCAGGTTGGCCAGCAGGCCGTACCCCTCGGGGCCGTCCGCCTGGAAGAGGAACATCTCGGCATCGAACGCCGCGAAGCCGTCAAACTCGACGAGCGTGGTCGCCCGGAACCCCTCGGGGTCATCGATCCGGATGAGGTAGACGTCGTGGAAGTCACCCGCGCCGGCGCCCCGCCCGGTCCCCCCCAGGCGTCCCGAGATGATCAGGACGCCCGATCCGTCACCCGTGACGGGCTGGGCCTGCGAGGGGGTGCGCCCCGCGTCGCCCATCTCCAT
>JAJDDH010000109.1 GCA_029260415.1 Phycisphaerales bacterium
ATCCCCAGCGAGTTCGCCGATGGGCGCCCGACCGGCGTGCTCGTTGACACGAAGTCGTGGAACGAAACCGTTGAACGCATCAACGCGATGAAGCGCTCGGTAAGCGGCGGCTGATCAGATTTCGTCTGCTGAGGACTCCGATTCGCCAGAGTTGCGCCTCCGCTCCAGCGCCCCCTTGATCTCGTACGCCCGCGTCTCGCTCAGCGGGTACGCCCGCACCAGCAGGACCGACACGAGGCACAGGGCGATCGGGATCCCGATCTCGAACACGCGCAGCAGCAGCATCGTCCGGTGCGACTGCACGATGAGCTTCTCGTTGAACCCGGCCAGCTCGATGAGCACGCCGGCGATGAAGTACGCGCCCGCCATGCCCATCTTCATGAACCACCAGAAGACCGAGTAATAGCTGCCCTCGCTGCGGGTGCCCGTGTTCAGGTCGTCCTCGTCGCAGACGTCCGCGACCATTGCGGCCGCGAGCGTGAAGAACATCAGCATGCCCGCTGAGAGCATCCCCGTGGGGATCAGCACCAGCCAGGGCAGCTCGGGGTTGTAGCAGACGATCTTGGAGACCTGGGCCCCGCCCATCAGCCCCACGGCCAGCAGCAGCGTCTTCGACTTGCCGATCCGCTTGCTGATCAGGTTGAGCGGGATGACCGCCAGCACCGCCGTGACGGCCCAGACCGAGCCCCCCCAGCCCAGCAGGACGGAGGCCGACTCCTTGTCACCCGCGTAGAGGTAGAAGATCGTGATGTAGTTGGCGAACCCGTTGACGAGGTTGAAGCCCATGACCGTCGCGAAGATGATGCCGACGAGGATCAGGAACGTCCGGTTGCTCAGCGTCTGGCGCATGCTCGTGAGCAGGGGGACGCGCTGCTGCTGCATCGCCTGGTCGAACTTCCGCTCCTTGCAGAGCAGGGCGCAGGCGATCGCGGGGACGAGCACCAGGCCCGCGGCCAGGTAGGCGACGTTGCGCATGCCGTCGACCTCGTCGCCGTCCGCGCCCTTGAATAGCTCCCAGTTGGCCATGGCATAGAACCAGGGGGTGACGATCGCGCCAACGTTGCCCACGAAGCTCTTGACGCTGAAGAGTTTGGTGCGCTCGTGGTAATCGCTGGTCATCTCCATGCCCAGGGCGCCGTGGGGGATCTCGAACATCGTGACCGCGGTGTAGAACACCAGCGACGCGGTCAGGAAGTACCAGAACTGCGACATCGAAGACCAGTCCCGCGGGACGGACCACATCGCGACAAAGGTGACGGCCACCGCGATCCCGCCCAGCAGGATGTACGGGCGGCGCCTTCCCCAGCGCGAGCGGGTGTTGTCCGAGATGTGCCCCATCAGCGGGTCGGTGAACGCGTCCCAGAAGCGGGGCGCCATCTGCGCTACGCCCACCAGGATGGCGCTCAGCCCCAGCCCCACGTTCAGGATCAGCCCCGAGAGCTGCCCGACTGAGTTGAACAGCGCGATGGGCACGAACCCGCCCATGCCGAACGCGATCATCTGGATCCACGGGATCTTGTCGCGCTGCGCGGTCTTGTGGTGGGCGGGGTGGGGGGCTTCAGGCACGGGTGTCCGGCTCCTGGCGTGGAACAGAGATTGGTGAAGCAAAACGCCCCGCGGCGTGAACACCGCGGGGCGTGTGTGTACGAGTCTGATTCTCGAGAACGGGAGAGGTTACGGGCAGCCAGCGCCGAATGCGCTGAGGAAGGAGAGCACGTCGCTGAAGTCCCAGACGCCGAACGGGGCGGCCAGGTCAGCGGCCGCGTCTTCCCCGCCGAACGCGGTCAGGAACGCCAGCACGTCGGAGAAGTCGAGCACATCGAACGGCTCGGCCAGGTCGGCCTCGTTGCACCCGCCCAGATCGCCCTGGATCAGGCACAGGTCGTCCCAGTAGATCGGTCCCTCGGGGTCCACGCCCGAGGCGGGATCCCAGAAGCGGAACGGGAGGACTGACACGCTCGTCGCGTACGGCGGGAAATCGCCGACCGCCAGCATGTCCGCGTCCGTGAACGTCGCGTGGAACTGGACCCACTGCCCCGCGGTCGCGTTCTGCGGCACGGCGAACTCGACCGAGGTGTACACCGAGAAGTTCGGCGGCTCGCGCCGGAACTCGAGCTTAACGCCTACGATCGCGTCGTTGGCCAGCGCCTGACCCTCGGGGACGAGGTAGTACCCCAGGATGTGCACGTCGCCGCCCAGGTACTCGTAGTCCGGGTCGTACAGGTCGCTCCCGTCGGGGAGGAAGAAGTTGGTGGTCAGGGCCTGGAAGGCCTCGCCCGGGTTGCTCGCGGGCTCGATCTTGATCGACTTGACGCCGGTGCGGACAAACCCGTCCGGGTCGGAGCTGTCCACCCAGTTGGCCCCGTCCATGTTGATGCCCTGCCAGCCCAGGGGCAGGCCGGCGAGGCCCGTGTCCTCGAACCCGGGGTTGGTGATGAGGTTGGTGTCGTCGTTCGCGACGCCTGCGGCGCAGATCGCGCCGAGCGCGGCTCCGATCGCGAGCAGCTGATGATGAGACTGACGCATCTCGTGTTCTCCTTCCGAGTACTGTTCAGGTCCGTAGAGGACGCCTGGAATTTACCGGCTTGAGAGATCAATGTAAAGGTTTACATCCCTGATGACAAGGGGTCTGGGCCATTCTTCGCCCGTGGGCGTCCGTCGCGGCGTGTCCCGCGCACGGCCGTGATCGCGCCGATCCTCGATCGCACTGTGTTAGGGTGAAGGCGATTGGTTTGCCCGGGTCTTTCCGCCCTCGGGCGTGAACAGACCGATACGCCCGGTCTCTGTGAGATGCGGTAGGTTGCATCCCCCGTCCCGATCCATTCATGCCCCGCCCGGCGCGGGAAGGACCTGCCCATGGAACTGGCGCTGACGGCGTCTCGACAGCTGACCGACTGGATGGCGCGCGAGCGGGTAAGCCTCGGCTTTAGCACCTACCAGGCGGGCAAGCTCTTCCTCGTGGGGCTCCAGCCCGACGGCAGGCTCAGCATCTACGAGCGCACCTTCAACCGGTGCATGGGACTGCACGTCAGCGACGACGCGCGGACGATCTGGATGGCCTCGCTCTACCAGCTCTGGCGCCTGGAGAACTTCGTCCCAGACGGAGAGTCCACCCCGGACGGGTACGACGCCCTGTATGTTCCAACGCTCGGGCATACCACCGGCGATATCGACGTGCACGACATCCAGTGCCGGTCCGACGGGACTCCGGTGTTCGCCGCGACGCTGTTTAACTGCCTCGCGACCGTCAGCGACACGCACAGCTTCAGGCCCGTGTGGCGCCCGCCGTTCATCAGCGCCCTGGTCCCCGAGGACCGCTGCCATCTCAACGGGTTGGCGCAGGACCCGGGGACGAAGGAGCCGGCGTACGTCAGCGCGGTGAGCCGATCGGACGTCAGCGACGCCTGGCGAGATCGGCGCCTGGGCGGTGGGCTGCTCATGGACGTGCGCACAAGCGACGTCATCGCGGACTCCCTGAGCATGCCACACTCGCCCCGAGTGCACCCGGACTTCCCGGGGCGAGTCTGGCTGCTCAACGCGGGGACCGGGTTCTTCGGCTACGTTGACTTGCACACCGGTCGGTTCGAGGAGGTCGCGTTCTGCCCTGGATTTGGGCGGGGCATGACGTTCGTGGGGAGGAACGCCGTCATCGGCCTCTCGGCGGCGCGAGAGAACCGAACGTTCCAGGGCCTGCCGCTCGACGAAGCGCTCCGGTCTCGGGACGCGGAGGCGCGATGCGCTCTGCAGGTGATCAACCTCGACACGGGCACGACCGAGCACACGCTCCGGATCGAGGGGGTGGTTCGGGAGCTCTACGACGTGGTGGCGCTGCGCGGGGTCGTCCGTCCGAAGTTGCTGGGTTTCAAGTCCGATGAGATTCGACGGATGCTGCGTGTGGAGGACGCGTGACCGGGGAAGCGCGGCCGATCCGTCCGCCCGGGCCCCTTGGCGACAACCGCGCTGGCCCGCGACGCCATCTCACGGGGGTGGTCGGGAACGGGTTGTATTCCGGGCCCTGCGCATGGCCGAGCCCACGGGGTGAAAGCACCCGTGGGCCCGAGGGGGGGATTCGACTGCGTGTTCGGTCTGGCGTTACGCCCGGGCGTCGCGCATCGCGCGGACCTGGTCGTGCCGCCTCTTCACACCCGCGTACTGACGCTGCAAGACGTCGTTCACGGCGCTGCCCGCCGTCTCCTTCAGCAGGTCCTCGTACCGGTGCTTGATCGCGTCCTCGCCCCGCTCGGCCTCGGCGAGGATCGCGTGCTCGTCCCCGCTCTGCAGGGCGCCCCGCACCTCGAGCCACCAGCGGTGGACCGTGCCCCGGATCGTGCCCGTGTCCTCGGGCGTCTCCGCGTTGGAGCCGACCACGCGGGCGAGCTCGTTCGCGTTCGAGCGCCGCTCGGCGACACACTCTTGGAAGTAGCGTTCCAGGTGTTGTGAGTTCTCGAGCTGGTCGGCGGCGCTCTTGAACCCTTCGCTGCTGTCAATGTTGATCTTGATCAGATCCTGCACAGCTTCGAGGGTGTCCTTGTTCAGGTTGGTCACGGTTTCCATGTCGGTTCCTTTCTGTATCTCCCGGCCCACTCGCGGTGGATGCGGTGCGATCGGGTCAGACTCGGGTTGTGTTCCACGCGTTTGCGATGGGGCTGATCACTCAGTCGTCAACCGCATCCTCGATGTCGTCGGCGACGTCATCGACCGCGTCCTCGACGTCCTCCACGGCGTTCTCGGTCTTGCTCTCGCAGCCTCCGGTCGGTAGGAACGCCAGGGCGCCCCCCGAGGCCAGCAGCAACGCCAGGACGCTCGATCTGCTTGCTTTCCGGTCCATGATCGGTCTCCTTTCAAGGGGCGTTCGCGGCCGTCGCTCGGGCGAGGCCACGCCGGGGGTTCTAGAGCTTGACCGTCCTGTCCCCGCGCCGGACGACGCCGGCGATCAGCGAGAGC
>JAJDDH010000110.1 GCA_029260415.1 Phycisphaerales bacterium
GCTGCAGCAGCCAGAAGACGAGGCTTACCAGCGTAGCGCCGGGGATGAAGATCGCCAGGATCCGCGGGAGCTCGCGCATCCCCGCGCGGAAGCTCCAGAGCTGGCGGTTGGCAAACCGCTTGTCGAAGATCAGCCAGAGCAGGCAGGCCAGCGTGAAGACCAGCAGCGTGGGGATCATCAGGCGCCCGCCGGCGATCGCCTGAGCCAGGCGCCCGGTGATCCCGATCCGCCCGAGCCAGTCCGCGGCGACGCCCGGGTTCGTGCGCGTCCACCAGAATGCGGCGGGGATGGCGATGAACAGCGTTGCCAGCTCGAGCCAGCGCGCAACAACAACGCCCCGCGTGGGGCGGGGCGTTGCGTTGGTGGTTGGTTCCGCGTCGGTGGTCACGGGGGGTGATTCGGTCGCGAGGCGCCGCTCGATTCAGGGGGCCAGTCGCTGACGTCGGGGCGGGTTCACTTCTTGGCCGTGCTCTTGACGTGCAGTTCGCCGAGCTGCTCGTCATCGACGACGTTTGGCGCCTCGCACATGAGGTCCATGCCGGTGAGGCTCTTGGGGAAGGCGATGACGTCGCGGATGTTGTCTGTTCCCGTGAGGTGCATGATGAGTCGGTCGAGGCCGAAGGCGATGCCGCCGTGGGGCGGGGCGCCGTAGGACAGGGCATCGAGCAGGAAGTTGAACTTGAGCTTGGCTTCTTCGTCGGAGATGCCCAGGAGCTGGAAGACCTTCTTCTGGACGTCCTGCTGGTGGATACGGATGGAGCCGCCACCGATCTCACTGCCGTTGCAGACCATGTCGTAGCCGTCGGAGACGATGGACTCGATGCCCTCGGTATCACTCGGGTCCATACCCATGAAACGGTCGAGCTCGTGATCGGCGGGCGCCGTGAAGGGGTGGTGCATCGCGTAGAAGCGAGACGTCTCCTCGTCCCACTCGAACATCGGGAAGTCCACGACCCAGAGGAAGTTCCAGGCGCCCTCGGGGATCAGGTCCATGTCTTTGGCGACCTTCTGGCGCAGCTCGCCCAGGGCCTTGGTCGCGACGCTGTACGTGTCGGCGCCGAAGAGAATCGTGTCCCCGTTCTTGGCGCCCAGGCGGTCGATGAGATCCCCCGCGATGGGCTCGACGAACTTGGCGATGCCCGCCTCGAGGGTCCCGCCCGCGACCTTGGTCACGGGCACGCCCCCGGCTCCAAAGTCCTGTACAAACTTTGAGTACCCGTCGGTGATCTTGCGGGTGAGCTTGTCGGCGCCCCCGGGCACGCGGATGGCCTTGACCACGCCGCGCGGCTTGGCCAGGGCCTCCTCGAACACCTTGAACTCGGTCTTGGCGCACAGGTCCGAGACGTCCACGAGTTCGAGCTCGTAGCGCGTGTCCGGTCGGTCGATGCCGTAGCGGTCCATGGCTTCTTGATACGTAATCTGCGGGAACGCGGGCAGATCGACGCCCATGACGTCCTTCCAGACCGAGCGGGCGAAGCCCTCCATGATGGCGAGGACTTCCTTGCGATCGACGAAGCTCATCTCGCAGTCGATCTGCGTGAACTCGGCCTGGCGGTCGGCGCGCGGGTCCTCGTCGCGGAAGCAGCGGCAGATCTGCAGGTAGCGGTCGGCGCCGCCCACCATCAGGATCTGCTTGAACAGCTGCGGCGACTGGGGCAGCGCGTACCACATGCCCGGCTGGTTGCGCGAGGGCACAAGGAAGTCGCGGGCGCCCTCGGGCGTGGAGCGGCAGAGGTTGGGCGTCTCGATCTCGAGGAAGCCCTGCGCATCGAAGTAGTCGCGCGCGAGCTTGGAGACGCGGTGGCGCGTCCGCAGGATGTCCTGCATCTTGGGGCGGCGCAGGTCGAGGTAGCGGTGCTTGAGGCGCGTCTCCTCGGCGGGCAGGTTCTTCTCGTCCGACGGGATCAGCGGGGGCGACGCCGTGCGGCTGAGCACCTCGAGCTCCGTCACGACCACCTCGACCGCGCCCGTCTCGATCCGCTTGTTGGTTTTCTCGCGGGCGCGGACCTGCCCTCGGACGGCGATGACATCCTCCAGGTGCAGGCCCTTGGCCTGGGGGGGCAGCTCGGACCCGGAGTCCTCGGCGTCGAACACGAGCTGGGTGATCCCGTAGCGGTCGCGCACATCGATGAAGACCAACCCGGCGGACTGCTCGCGTCGGGCGTGGACCCAGCCGCAGAGCTGGACAGACTCGCCGGTGTGCTCCTCGCGGAGCTGGCCGGCGGTGTGGGATCGGGTACGCATCGGGGGGCTCCGTGGGTGGCTGTCGGGCGGGACTATAGAAGAGGGGCGAGCGGGGGCGAGGCGGCGATGTGAGATCGTCAGCGGGGTTGGGCGGGAGAAAGAGTGGTGATCGACGCGGGCGGGGTCCGATAGGCGGTTGTGCCCATTGTGCCCCGCGTTCCGCCGCGTACGCGGTGGGGGGCTAGAATCGGGGCTACTGGAATGAGGTTGGTCGCCAGCGGCGGGGGAGTCCCCCGGCGGGGCGCCCGACGCGAGGAAGCCGACCGGATGCGTGACCGACCCGATCACCCGCGCCAGCTGGGCCACATCCGGCTTGTGCGCGAACTCCCCGACGCAACCGTCGGGCAGCGCTGGATCGGGCTTCACGAGCACCACCGGACGAACCACCTAGTCTATCGCCTGCCCGTCTGCCGCGACCGCGGCGAGCGGCGCGACATGCTCGAGCTGCTCGAGAAGACCAGCGCCATCCGCCACCCGCACCTGCTGGCGATCGAGCAGTACACGCTCGGGCGCGACGGGTCGGCCTGGGTCGTGGCGCCGTACACGGGCAGCCAGGCCGGGCTGGTCACGCTCAACGATCTGCTCGAGGCCAAGGGCGGCACGATGCCCTCCTTCGAGGGCGAGCGCACGCTCGAGCACCTGCTCTCGGGTGTGGCGCTGGCGCACGAAGCGGGCGTGATGCACGGCCCGGCGCTCGACGACGAGCTGCTGGTCGATCGTCACGGGCGCCTGCTCATCGAGCTCTACGGTCTCCGACGCGGGCTGCGCTCCGGCGCAACTTGCGAACAACGCGAGGACGCACGCGACGAGATCCGCTCCATCGTCCAGCTCGGGTACCGACTGCTCACCGGGCTCACGCCCGAGGAGCCCATGCTCCCCGCCTCTCGCGTCGTCAAGCGACTCGAGAAGCGTTGGGACGCCTGGTTCGAGCGCGGGCTCGATCCCACAGGCGGGTTTGACTCCGCGGCGTCGGCGCTCGAGGCGCTGCGCAGCGAAGAGACCCAGGGCGCGCCGGTCGTGCGCGCCAAGTCCGTGCTCGGTCGCCTTGGCTGGGTCGGGCTCGGCCCCAAGCGTCAGGGCCAGTAACCCCCACAGCCTGAACCGATCGGTGTCCTACGGCGCGTCCTCTGCGGCGGTCGCCTCCCCGTGCTCCCCCGCGCTCGACAGACGCTGACGCAGCCCCGCCAGTCGCTGGGCCTGGGAGTCGCTCAGGGCGCCCGCGAACCGCGTGGTTAGCTCCTGGTGCACCTGCTCGGCGTGGGGCGAGCCGATCGAGCGGTCAAGGCCCGACAGCCAGGCGTCGGCTGACCCGCCCAGCGCCGAAGCGTCCGCGACCCGCCCCAACGCCAGCAGGGCGGTCGTCCGCGCGTCGAGCCGGCGTTGGCTGGGCGGGGTCTCGCTGGGTGCGATCGCGTCGAGCGTGAGCAGGGCCTCTGCGGGGCGGTCGAGCTCCAGGCGCGCCTCGCTCAGGACGACGAGCGCGCGGGTCCGGTCCGGGCTCTCGGGCGCTGAGAGCATCCGGGTGAGCAGACGCTCGCGCTGCGCCGGGTCCTTGATCGGCTCGACGCCCTCGACCAGCTCACGGGTCGGGAGAGACTCGCACAGCGTGCTGATCGCCGCGGCGCCCGCCTCGATCGAGGGCGGGGGCAGGGCGATGAGCGCCCGCAGGCCTCGGGCGTCGCGCCGGTGCTGCCCGATCGCGCGCGCCGCCAGGTCGTACAGCCCGGTGTCGCTCGTTGCCGCCTTGATGACCGCGTCGGTCGAGTCCGGGTCGGCGACGACGGCCTCAGCGGCGCGCCGGCGCGTCGCGGCGTCGCCCTGCTCGAGCAGCGCCGCGAGGCGTGCGCGATCGGCGGGCGTGCCCAGCGCGCTGAGCAGGCGCATCGCCGAGGCGTTGAGCGTCGCGGTCTCACGCAGGCGGATCTCCTCGAGCAGGTCGCCCGTCGCGTGCTCGTCGGTGAACACCCCCGCGCGGTGCAGCGACCACGCCGTGTCGAGGGCCGCGTCTCGCGTGATGCCATCGGCCAGCGCCCAGCGCGTTACCTGGCGCTCGCAGCCCTCGCTGGGCCAGCGTGTGACGCCGCGCAGCAACGCCTCGGCTACGCTCGCCTCGGGCTCGCGGCGCAGGCGCTCCGTGATCGCGTGCGCGCCGGTCTCGGGGGCGAGGCGAACGACCAGCAGCGCCGCCCTGCGGCGCACCGCGGGATCGTCGTCCTCGATCAGCCCGACCGCCGCGAGCCCGACCGACTCGTCAAGCTGCACCGACGAGGCCAGCTCACGATCGACCAGGTCGAACCCGAGCTGGCGCAGGCGCGGGATCGGGTCGCCCAGCAGCGACGCGAGCAGCGCCGAGCGCTGGTCCTGCGGCAGGGCCAGGTGCAGGCGGCGGTAGGCCTGGACGAGTTGCGTCTCGGCGCTGTCGAGTTTGCGGCTGAGCCCGTCGGCCCGGGCGGCCAACCCCTGGATCAGGCCCCGGAGCCACGCGAGCCCGTCCACGGCGCCCTGCGACTCGAGCCACTCGTCCCACACCTCGGGCTCGTTGGGGGGCGTCCGACCCGAGAGGCGGATGAGCGCGGCGCGGGCCGCGGCGCGGACCTGCGGGTCCGGGTCCCGCTCGGCCCATTCGACGAGCAACGCCGCGGCGTCACGCGTGCGGAACGAGCCCGCCGCCGCGGCGACCAGGGACCGCAGCGAGGCGTCGTCGCCCACGGGCAACAGGGAGACGGGCGGCCAGAGCTCCCCGGGGACCACGGGCTCGGCGCTCATGGCCGCGAGGATGATCCGGGCGCCCGAGTCCGCCTCGGTCGTGCGTCCGAGGATTGCGTTGACAATGACGAGCGATTCTCGCGTGGCGCCCCGCTGGATGAGCGTCTGGGCGGCCCGGAGGCGGCTGGCGCGGTCCGCAGCGGAGTCCTCGACAACAGCGCCGAACTCCGCGGGGGTGGGCGCCGGCGCGGGCTCGGGGGCGGGCGCTTCGGGCTGGGTGATGGTCTCGGGGGCGTCCTGGACCGGCGTGTCCTGGGCCAGAACAGGCGTGCAATGGCAGGAAACAGCGATCGAGAGGGCGATCAGGGGCTTGAGGGGCATTGGCCTGAGCGGGCTCGGCATGGGGGAACGCCCTGGGTTGGGGACCGGCGAGTCGTTGGGTCCAGCCAAAGCGTATCCGCCCCGATGGGCGCAAGTGCAGGGTCGGTGGAGAGGGGACCGATGGATTGATGGTCCGCCGAGCATCGAATACCATACCGGTACGGGTCAGAATGGCCGACCCCGAAAGCTGGACGAGACGTGAACGACTGGGTTGACGCCGAACATCACGTCGAACGCGCGCACGAGCTGTTCGACGCTGGGCGCTGGGACGAAGCCGAGAACGAGCTTCGTCGAGCGTTATCGCTCAACCCCTACCAGGCGGAGTGGCACTTCAACCTCGGGCTCACGCTCGAGGCCGCGGGGCGCGACTCCGACGCTGCAGACGCCTTCCGCGACGCCTTCCGCCTCAGCGACGATCCCGACTCGCACGCGGCGATGCTCGTGGGCGTGAACCTCACCCGCGCCGGGCGCCCGGGCGAGGCGCTCGAGTGGCTCGAGCGCGCCGAGCAGATGGAGCCCGCGGGCACCGAGGCGCAGGTCCACCGGAACGAGGCGCTCGCGCAGCTGGGTCGGCACGACGACGCGGAGGAGCTGTTCTACGTCGCGCTCGAGATCGATGCGGAGAACCCGGAGCTGTTCGCGGCGATGGCCGACTCGCTCATGGACCGCTCCAAGTACGACAAGGCGGTCTGGTGCCTGCGCGAGGCGGCGCGCCTGGACCCCGAGCTGCCCCGCGTGCAGGCGCGCCTGGGCGAGGCGTACGCCGCGACGGGGCGCCTGGAGCGGGCGAGGCAGCTGTACCTGCGTGAGCTGCGCCAGGACCCGGGCGACATCGACACGCTGCTGGACCTGGGCTCGCTGCTGGTGGACATGCACCGCCCGCAGGAGGCGTCGGAGAAGTTCCGGCGCGTGCTGGAGATCGAGCCCGACCACGCCGAGGCGCACCACCTGCTGGGCGATCTGGCCGATCGCCAGGGCGACCTGGGCGACGCGCTGGTGCACCTGGACGTCGTGCTACGCCTGGACCCGGAGTACCCCGGGGCCCGCAGGCGCCTGGCGGGGCTGATGCTCCAGCGCAGCCGCGAGGAAGACCTGCCCCGCGCGCGGGACCTGCTCCGCCTGGAGCTGCGCCGCTCGCGCGAGGACCGCGACGCGTTCACGCCCGAGGCGCTCGACGAGCTTGGCATGCTGCTGCTCGACGCGGGCATCACGCACGAGTCGGTGCGGGTGCTGCGCGACGCGCTCTCGCAGCGCAGCGAGAACCACCTGGCGCACCACCACCTGAGCGTGGCGCTGCTCGAGGCCCGCGACGTCCGCGGCGGCATGGAGCACGCCCGACGCTCGCTCATCCTCCAGCCCCGTTTCGTGCCCGCGATGCACAACCTGGCGCTGGCGCACCTGCGGCTGGGCCAGTGGATGCGGGCGCGGTACTGGGTCCGCCAGGCGACACGCATCGACCCCGACGACGCGCCGCTGCGCCGTCTGCGTCTGATGCTGCGTCTGCACAGCGTCGCGGGGGTCGCGATGTGGGGCGCCCGCGTGTGCGGGCGGTGCGGACGATGGTCGCTGGGTGTGCTCACCCGCCCGACCCGGCGCTGAGGCGTCACACGCCGGGCGACTGATCCTGATCCTGGCCCTGATCTGCTGGGCGCGGGTTCTCGTCGGACCCGGGGGACCGCTGGTCGTGGTTCGCGGGGGCCTGCTTCTTTTTCTTGTCGCGGGTGCGCTGGCGCGGGCGCCTGGCCCGGAGCGGCTCGATCTTGTCGCCGATCAGGCGGTCCACCTCTTCGACGTCCTTGTCACCCCGCCCCGACAGGCAAATGACCACGTGCTCGTCGCGGTCCATCTCGGACGCGATCCGCAGCCCGTCGCTGAGCGCGTGGGCCGTCTCGAGCGCGGGGATGATCCCCTCGGCCCGGGCGCACATCAGGAACGCGTCGAGCGCCTGCTCGTCGGTCACGCTGGAGTACGCCACGCGGTGGACGTCCTTCCAGTGCGCGTGCTCCGGGCCCACGCCCGGGTAGTCGAGGCCCGCGGAGACCGAGTGCACCGGGCTGGTCTGCCCGGACTGGTCCTGGAGGACGTAGCTGCGCGAGCCGTGCAGCACGCCCGGGGCGCCCAGCGTGAGCGGCGCCGCGTGCTCGCCCGCCTCGCCCGAGCGCCCGCCCGCCTCGACGCCGAAGAGTTTGACCTCTTCGTCATCGACAAACGCGGAGAAGATGCCCGCGGCATTGGACCCGCCCCCGACGCACGCGACGACCGCGTTGGGGAGCGTGCCCAGGTGGCGCAGGCACTGGGCCTTGGCCTCGCGCCCGATGATCGACTGGAAGTCGCGGACGATCATCGGGAAGGGGTGGGGGCCCACGACCGAGCCCAGCACGTAGTGGGTGTGCTCGACGCTGCCCATCCAGTCGCGCATGGCCTCGTTGGTCGCGTCCTTGAGGGTGCGCGAGCCCGAGTCCACGGGGATGACGCGGGCGCCGAGCATCTTCATGCGCACCACGTTGAGGTGCTGGCGCCGAACGTCCTCGCTGCCCATGTAGACGTCGCACTCGAGCCCAAGGGCCGCCGCGGCGGTGGCGCTGGCGACGCCGTGCTGCCCCGCGCCCGTCTCGGCGATGATGCGCCGCTTGCCCATCTTGCGGGTGAGCAGGCCCTGGCCCATGGTGTTGTTGATCTTGTGTGCGCCGGTGTGGGCCAGGTCCTCACGCTTGAGCCAGACCGTCGCGCCGCGATCGCGCGAGGTCGCGTTCTCCCGCGCCTGGCGCGTGAGCCCCTCGGCCTTGAACAGCGACGTGGGGCGCCCGACGTACGAGCGGAGCAGCCCGGAGAGGCGGTCCCAGAACTGGCGGTCCTGCTGGACCTGGGCGTAGATCTCGCTCAGTTCGCGCAGGGCGCTGATGAGCGTCTCGGGGACGTAGACGCCCCCGAACTCGCCGTAGCGTCCGCGCTCGTCGGGCATGGCCGAGAGCGGGCGGGCGTTGGGGGCGGGTGGCTGCGTGGTGTCGGGTGTGTCGCTCACAGCGTGAGAATAGGCGATCGGCTCAGGGCGTGGACGAGGCCTCGACCCGCTCGGACCGCCGCGCGGCCCGGACGCCGCGGGTCTCGCGGACGCGGGTCACCAGCGCCAGCCCCACGACAAAGAACATCGCC
The DNA here is from genome assembly GCA_029260415.1 of Phycisphaerales bacterium. GTDB lineage: Bacteria > Planctomycetota > Phycisphaerae > Phycisphaerales > UBA1924 > JAJRXR01. The sequence continues at coordinate 8,485 of JAJDDH010000110.1, forward strand.
AGCACGACCATCGAGGCGGTGTCGCCCAGCGACTGCTTGACCTGCCCGAAGCTGAGCACGCCCACGACGCCCGCGGACTTGTAGGTCATCCCCCAGAGCCCGAAGAACTC
>JAJDDH010000111.1 GCA_029260415.1 Phycisphaerales bacterium
CCACCGGCGCGCCCACCTTCGACGGCGGCATCTTCGGCGCCGCCGGCGCCTCCACCGCCAACGGGGCCACCGGCCTCGGCGGTTCGTCCGACATCCTCGGCCCGGATCTCGATCCGTCGCTCGACGGCGTCACGGTCTACACCTTCCAGGTCACCGCTGGTGGCGCTGAAGGCGTGATCGACTTCTCCGCCGCTGACGGTGGTGGCCCCAACGCCGCCATGCAGTGGGGCGCTGGTGGCGGCATCGTCATCCTCCCCTCCGAGTACGACTCCATCGAGTTCAACGGCGTCTCCGTCAACGTCACCCCGGCTCCGTCCGGCATGGCGCTGCTCGGCCTCGGCGGCCTCGTCGCTGCCCGTCGCCGTCGCTAATCCTCACGGATAAGCAACTGCTACTTCAACCCCCGTTCGCTCACGCGGACGGGGGTTCTTCGTTTTCAACCCTCCACCCTCCCCAACGGAGGGGGTTTCCCGATCTCGATCTCCAGTATTGTGCGGTCCTCCCCACCATCGAGAGGCTTTGCACATGACGCGCTACACCATCGTGACCGCCGCCCTCGCCGGCCTGACCACTGTCGCCTCCGCCCAGACCGTCGGCACCGTCACGCTCACCGCCAGCGCCGCAACCATCGGTCTCGGCGAGACCTTCACCATCGGCGTCGTCCTCTCCGACAACATCTCGGGCAACTCAGTCATCGCCTTCGACCTCATGGTCGAGGGCTTCGGCCCGGGCATCGTCTTCATGGCCGGCGACCCAACCCCCGATCCGGGCGTCTTCGGCTTCGCAGGCTCCGCCAGCGGCAACTCAGTCACCGGCCTCGGCGGCTCCTCCGACATCCTCGGCCCGGACCTGGACCCCTCCCTCGACGGCGTCACCGTCTTCACCTTCCAGGTCGAAATCGGCCCGCTTGCCACAGGACAGCTCACCTTCAGCGCGTCGGAAGGGCTAGGACCCAACGAAGCGCTCCAGTGGGGGAAACCAGGCATCGTGTTCCTTCCCGCAAACTACGACTTGATCGTCTTCAACAGCGTCTCCATCCTGGTCCTCCCGGCCCCGGGCACGGTCCCGCTCCTCGCGGCTGCTGGCCTCCTCGCCATGCGACGCCGACGCGGGAACTGATCTGCGAACGCCTTGCCCACCCCAGGTTCTCGGTCCATGCTGAATAAACAGGGGATCGTCATGCACGTACACGCTGCCGCCGTCGTCCCGCTCCTCGCCCTCGCCGGCCTCACCACATCCGCGTACGCGGGCCACCACGAGACCGGCTTCATCACACTGACTGCCTCTGCCACGACCGTCAGCGTCGGTGAGACCTTCACCATTGGTGTCGTCCTCTCCGACAACATCCCCGACAACTCGGTGTTCACGTTCGACGTCCTCGTCGCCGGCTCCGGCGCCGCCTTCTCCACCGTCCCGGGCAGCCTGGTCTTCGACCCCGCTGGATCGGGCTTCATCTTCGGGGAACTGGGCCAGATCAACCCCGACGGCGCCCAGGGGCTCGGCGGGTCCGCGGATATCTTCTCGCCATCCCTCGATGCCCCCCTCGACGACCTGACCGTCTTCACCTTCCAGGTCCTCGCGACCCAGAACGGCGCCATCACGTTCACCCCAGAGGACGGCCCCGGCCCCAACCCCGCCATCCAGACCTATGCGCCCGGCATCGTCCTCTTCCCTGTGCAGTACGACCAGATCGTCTTCGAGGGCATCACCATCACCGTCATCCCGGCGCCGAGCGCAGTCGCCCTGCTCGCTATCGCAGCGCCGTTCACTACACGCCGCCGCCGCTGAGGAGCCCACCATGCGAACCGCAATCACCACCCTCGCCCTTGCCGGCCTGACCTCCACCGCCCACGCCCAAAACGTCGGCACGGTTACCCTGAACGCCTCCGCCGTCACCGTGAACGTTGGAGACATCATCACCATCGGCGTGGTCCTCTCCGACGACATCCCGGGCGCCTCGGTCTTCGCGTTCGACGTCCTCGTCACCGGCTCCGGCGCCGCCTTCTCCACCGTTCCAGGCAGTCTCGTTGCTGACCCCTCCGAGTCCGACTTCTTCGAGTTCGGATTCCTCGGCCAGATCAACCCCGACGGCGCCCAGGCCCTTGGAGGCTCTAGCGACTTTTTCGGCCCCAGCTTCGACGCCCCGCTCGACGATCTGACTGTCTTCACCTTCCAGATCCTGCCAACCCATGGCGGCGTCATCACCTTCGACCCCGCAGACAGCCCGGTATCCCCAAACGCCGCCATCCAGCAGCTCGTAAAGGGCACCATTTATCAACCTGGGGACTACCACACAGTCGTCTTCGAGGGCGTCACGATCACCGTCATCCCGGCGCCCTTTAGCCTGATCCCGATCGCCTTCGCGTTCCCCCTCACTGCCCGCCGCCGCCGCCGCTGATCAGTACTGCAGCACCGCGTGCACCGTCTCCACGCCCGCCAGCTGCGCCCGCCCGTTGAGATACCCCAGCTCGATCAGCACCGCCACCCCCGCGATGGTCGCGTCGGTCATCCCCACCAGCTCGCAGCTCGCCTTCATCGTCCCCCCCGTCGCCAGCAGGTCATCGACGATCAGCACCCGCGGCGTCCCCGCCAACGCGTCCGAGTGAATCTCGAGACGGTCCGTGCCGTACTCCAGCGCGTAGTCCACCCCATGCACGCTCCTGGGCAGCTTCCCGGGCTTGCGGATCGGCACGAACCCCGCGCTCAGCGACTGCGCGATCGCCGTCCCGAAGATGAACCCGCGGCTCTCCGCCCCGATCACCAGCTCGATCCCCTTGCCCCGGAACGGGTTGGCCATCAGCTCCACCGCCAGCGCCAGCGCCCCCGGGTCCGCCAGCATGGGCGTGAAGTCCTTGAACGAGATGCCCTCTTTCGGAAAGTCGGGCACCTCCCGGATCAGGCTCCGAAGATGCTCCACCGCGCTGATCCCGTTCATCGAGCCGTCCTTTCGTAACGCCGCGCCCGTGCGCGCCAGATCAGCATACCGCCCTCTCCCCGACCTGCCGACCTGCCGATTCCCATCACTCCCCCTAGACTCCCCCGATGCCCCCCAAGAGCCGCAAGACACCCACCCTCGAAGTCGTCGAGCCCCTCGGCGCCCGCGTGCTCATCCGCAAGGACGAGGACAAGAAGATCACCAAGGGCGGCGTGCATTTGCCCGACAAGCTGGAGATCCCCACGCTCACGGGGCGGATCGTGGCGGTCAGCGCCCAGATCGCCGGCGACAGCGACTACCCGATCAAGCAGTACGATCGCATTCTCTTCAACCCCAAGCACAGCATCCCGGTGGATTTCGAGGGCGACAATCGCCTGTTCGTGATTCCCATCGAGGATGTGGTGGC
>JAJDDH010000112.1 GCA_029260415.1 Phycisphaerales bacterium
GGTCTGGGCTTCCTTGATGAAGATCTGGGGGAGGGTCGCCAGCGCCTGCTGGGTGTTGACGGGGTAGAAGGTGCCCCCGGTGTCCTCGGCCATGGTGCGGAGCGAGTTGAAGTCGCGCGTCGAGTGGGGGAAGACGCCCACGGTGCTGATGGAGATGCCCGCGGCCTTGTAGTCGCTGAGGATCGATCGGCTCAGGGAGGGATCGCCGTCGGAGATGACGATGACGTGCTTCTGCCCGGCGTCGGTGGCCTTGAGATCGCGCAGGGTCATGTTCAGCGAGGGGTCGAAGCTGGGCATGTCACCGAAGTTGAGTCGGTTGATGGCGCGCTTGACGCTGGAGGTGTCGCCCACGGGGGAGATTGGGTAGACCCAGTCGGTGCCACCCGCGAAGTTGAACTCGATGATGCCGACCATGTCCAGGCGTGAGAGCGCGTCCACGGCGGCGCGGGCGACCTGCTTGCCGTAGTAGACGCCCTGGGGCATCTCGATGGAGTGCATGACCAGCGCCAACGCCCCGCGTGGCATCTGGCGTTTCTGGGGAGGGTCCAACCGCACGGGCAGGACGTCCTCGAGCGCCGAGCCGATCCAGCCTCCGGCGCCGAAAGCATCAGGCCCGCCGGTCATGACGAGCCCGCCGCCCGAGTCGTGGACGTACTGGCGGATGTTGTCCTGGGCGGAGGCGGAGAAGTTGTACGCGGGCTCGTTGACGAGCACAACCGCCTCGTAGCGGTTGAGCTCGGTGAGCGTGCTGGGGAAGCGGTCGGCGCTGATGAGCTCGGGGCGGAGCTCGGACTCGAGCATGGCGTCGATGAGCGGCTGGCTCTCGTCGGGGGCTTCGCTGACGACGAGCACGAAGCCCTCGGCGCCGACGAACGTGACGCCCATGGCGCGGTTGTTCTCGATGAGGGTGTCGGCGCTGCCGGACACGCGTCGGTTCTCGCCCTCGCCTGTCAAGCCGCCGATGGGCTCGAAGATGGCCTCGTAGGTCTGCGGGCCCGGGCGTTTGGGGGCGACGGGGACGGCGATGACGTTGCGCCCCTGGTCGAGCTCGATGACATAGCCCAGCGAGTCCGAGTCGGGGTCGAGGTCGACGGGCTGTCCGTTCTCCGTGACGAGCAGTCGTCCGACGGCGGGGCTCATCGCGAAGAGGACGACGCGGAGGCTGATGGTCTCGCCGCCGCGGGCGGTCGCGGGGGCGAGCAGGCTCTCGACGATGACCTCCTGGGCGTAGTCGTAGCTGACGGGCAGGACGTCGACCGTCACGCCCAGGGCCTTGGCGGCCTCGGCGGCGGCGAGCAGGCTGCCCGTGGTCTCGTTGCCGTCGGAGATGAGGACCATGCGATTGGCCGCGTCCTCGGGCGCGACGGCAAGGCCAAGGCGCGCCGCCTCGCCCAGGTTGGTGCCGTCGGTCGAGCCGATGAACTGACGGGTCATCTGGTTGACGAGCGGGCTGGGCAGGGCCTGCACGTACGCCTCGTCGGCGGCGGTCACCACACCCAGGCGGTCGCCCGGCTTCTTCTGTGACAGCGCCGCGTCCTCGATGTAGCGGTCGATGCCCGCCTTGCGGGTGTTGGGGATCGAGCGCGACTCGTCCACGATGAAGGTGACGCTGACGGTCTCGCTGACCTCGCGCGAGTGCGGCTCGGCGATCGCGCCCACGATCAGCGCGACGACGAGCAGACGCACGAGCAGCGCCACCCAGCGTGCGTTTCGATCGAGCCCCGCGATGCTCTTGCGCCCGATGAGGATCACGAAGAGCCAGAGCACGGGGATGAGGATGAGCCAGATGGGCTCGTCGAACTGGACCGGGCCGGCCTCGAGGGCGGCGAGGGTGAGGGGGGCTGCGTTCACCGGTCACCCCCTGCGGCGCGGGCGGGGGCGCGGAAGGCCTGGATGCGGTCGTTGCCCGAGTCCAGCACGTACGCGGTGGTGCCCATCACCTCGACGGCCCAGGGCGTGGCGAGCTGCCCGGGGCTTCGACCGGGCTGGCCGTAGAGACCGAGGCTCTGGCCGGTGCGCAGGTTCATGTGCTGGACGCGGGAGTTGCCGAACTCGCTGATCAGGACTGTGCGGTCCTCGAGCAGGGCCAGGGCGTAGGGGAAGCTCAGGTCGCCCGGGGCGTCGGAGATGTGGGCGGGCGATCCGGTCCAGGCGATCAGGTCGCCGTCGAGGGTGAAGCGCCCGACGCGGTGGTTGCAGGCGTCGCAGACGAGCAGTTCCTGGTTGTCGTGATCGATGACGAGCGACTGTGGGCGGTTGAAGACGGGGCGGGTGTCGGTCTCCTCGCCGGCGATGCCGAAGACACCGAAGGTGGAGACGGGCTCGAAGGTGGGCGCGCCGTCGGGAGCGGTCCTGATGTCGAAGATGGTGACGCGGTCGTTGCCGCCGTACTCGGAGACGAAGAGGCGGCTGGCGCGCCCGGCGCTGTCGTGCAGGACAGCGATGTCGGTGGGGTAGACGAACTGGCCCGGGTCCGTGCCGTACGCGCCGAACATGATGTCGGGGGTGATGGGGCGGCTCGGGTCCGACGAGAGGTCTGCGTCCAGGTCGTAGACGAGCACGCGGTGGTAGTGCGTGTCGGCGACATAGAGCGCGGACCGGCCCGGGTCGGACGGGTGGGCGGCGACGCACAGGCCCGTGGGCTTGCCGAGCTCCAGCTCGGGGGTGCGGAGGCCCTCGATGAAGGCGCCGGTGTCCGGGTCGAGGCGCTGGATGCGGGCGGTCTTGTCCACGACGAGCAGCTGGCCCTCGTGCGAGGTCATGGCGCGGGGGAAGACGAGCTGGCCCGGGGATCGCCCGACCTCGCCCAGAACGGCGCGGACGTCGATGGCGCCGCTGGGGGCTTCAGATTCGGTGCAGGCGCCCAGGCCCAGGGTCACAAGGGTGGCCCCGATCGCGCAGAGAACTCGTGCTGGGATCGGAGCGCGGGTCAACGGCCGCATGGTATCGGATACTCCGCGTCGCCCGGTGCGGTTGCTCATGAGTTCCTGCCCCGCTGCCCGGATCGTGCGCCCAGGGCGATGAGGCTCGTGCAGGCGATCGCGGCGAGCGTGCCCCCGCCCACGAGCCAGAGGCCCGCGCTGGACATGTCCTCCAGACGGGCGAAGTGAAGATACGAAAGGATTTGCTGCGCCATCGCCCCCCGACCGGGGGGCTGGACGATGACGCTCGCCTCGATCTCGTGCAGGCTCATCAGGCCCGCGCCCAGCGAGGCGCCCAGCAGCAGGGGGATCTGCGGGGGGAGGCACGCGATGGCCCAGGCGCGGGCGCCCGAGCTGAGCAAGAGGCGGGCGTCGCGCCGGGCAGCGGGCTCGGCCCAGGCGGCGAGGCACGCCGCGGCGGCGCCGACGAACGCGAACCGCGCCACGCCCGCCAGCACG
>JAJDDH010000113.1 GCA_029260415.1 Phycisphaerales bacterium
GAGCCTGTACACCGCGGGCCTGCCCGACCCGGACCTGATGATCCGCACGGGCGGGGAGATGCGGATCAGCAACTACCTGCTCTGGCAGCTGAGCTACGCGGAGCTGTACGTTTCCGACCTGCTCTGGCCCGATTTCGACGCCGCGGCGCTGCGCGACGCGGTCCGGGCCTTCGCGTCGCGTCGGAGGCGGTTCGGCGGGCTCGACACGGACGGGGCCCCGCCCGAGGCGTGAGCGGCCATCGCTCGCTACTGTTTGCCCCGTGCTCAAGCATCGACTCGTACTCGGACCCGTGCTCATCGCCCTGCTCTTGGCCGGCGCGTGGCTCGATGAATGGATCGACCGGACGCCTACACCCGGCGCCCTCGCGGAGCTGATCGGGCGCGAGACGCTGCCCCCGGGCGTGATCGTCTTCGCCCTGACCATCACCCTGGCGATCCTGGGCGGGCGGGAGCTGGCTCGGATCCTGCGCCACAAGGGCGTGGAGGCCTCCCGAACGCTCACCTGCGCCCTGGCGGTGCTGGGCGTGTGCCTGACCTCGCTCGTGCCCAGCGCGACTCGCTCGCCCGACGGGCTGCTGCTGGGGGTGCTCATCGGCAACGGCGCGACGGCCCTGGTGCTGCTGGGCTCGCTGGCGTACTACGCCAGGCGCCAGCAGACCGAGGGGATGATCGCGGCAGCGGGCGGGGCGCTGCTCGGGTACGTCTACGTGGGCATCCTCCTGGGCTTCCTCGTCGCGATCCGGCGCGAGCACTCGGCGTGGATCCTCATCTGGGTGCTGCTTGTCACCAAGTCGTGCGACATCGGGGCGTTCTTTACCGGGCGGGCGATCGGCAAGCGGAAGCTGGCGCTGTGGATCAGCCCGGGCAAGACGTGGGAGGGGCTGTTTGGGGGCATGGCGCTGGCCGCGGCGGTGGGGGCGCTGGGCGTGCTGGTCCTGCGACAGATCCTGGGCGAGGGGGTCTGGACGCCGGGCGTGCTGGAGGGGGCGATCGCGGGGGCGGTGTTCGGTGTGCTGGGTCAGCTGGGGGATCTGGTGGCGAGCCTGCTCAAGCGGGACGCGGGGGTGAAGGACGCGGGCGGGGCGCTGCCCGGGTTCGGGGGGATCCTGGACGTGATCGACTCGCCGCTGGTGGTGGGGCTGGTCGCGTACTGGTGGATGCGGATCTCGGAGCACGGGCTGACGCTCGGATAACAGAACTCGGCAAACTCGCGGGACGACGGAGAGACCGGTGCTACACTCAATGACAGACGTTCAGACCTCGCTCGAAGGGGTCGGTGGAGGGCGCATGACGGTCACAGGCAAGCTGGTGCGGGTGTACCAGGTCGACAAGCAGATCCGCGGGCTCAGGTCCAGACTGCGTGCGGCCGAGCGTTTCTTGGGCGAGCAGACCCGGTTGCTCGGAGAGCTGGAAGCCAAGAAGGTCGCGACCGAGGGACAGCTCCGCCAGCTGACGGCCTCCGCCTCCAACGAGGAGGGCGAGGCGACTCGGGTCAACGAGCGCGTCGAAGAGCTCCGCGAGCGGATGAACAACGCGCGGACCAACAAGGAATACAAGGCGCTGCTCACCGAGGTCAACACCCTCAAGGAGGAGCGGGCCAAGCACGAGGACGGCGCGATCGAGCGGCTCGAAAAAATCGAGTCGCTGCGGACGCAGCTCTCCGAGATCGAAGCCCAGCACAGCGAGCGCGTGCGGATGACCGAGGTCGCCGCCAGCGAGCGTGAGGAGCGCGAGGCGGAGATCAAGGACCGCCTGACTGCCCTCGAGGGCGAGCGCGGGCAGGTGATCGAGGACGTGCCCACCAGCGCCCTCCAGGCGTACGACGAGCTCGTCGAGCAGCGCGAGGACGAGGCGATGGCGCCCATCGAGATCGCCGACCGGAAGCGGCACGAGTTCACCTGCGGCTCGTGCATGATGACGCTGCCCGTCGAGTCGATGAGCGCCCTGCTCAGCCACGGCAGCCTGACCAAGTGCGTCAGCTGCGGGTGCATCCTGTACCTCGAAGAGAACACGCGCGAGGCGATGACGCCCGCGGCCAAGAAGTAGGCGTTCTCAGACAGGCGGGACGCCTGTCCCACCTTGGCTAGAAGAGCGATGCGGGCGAGGTGTCGCTCGGGGGCGTCACGTGCGCCAGGCCCAGGTGGTCGGCCGAGGCCCGGGTGAGCGCCCGTCCCCGGCGCGTCCGGGCCAGGAACCCGATCTGCAGCAGGAAGGGCTCGACGACGTCCTCAAGGGTGCCCGCGTCCTCGTTCATCGTCGCGGCGACGGTCTCGAGCCCGACGGGCCCGCCGTTGTAAGTCGTGCCGATGGTGCGGAGATAGCTGCGGTCCAGCTCGTCCAGGCCCAGCTCGTCCACGCCCTCCAGGGCGAGCGCGTCGTCCACGATGCTGGCGGTCAGGCCCCCGTCGTGACGGACCACCGCGAAATCGCGGACGCGCCGCAGGAGGCGGTTGGCGATGCGGGGCGTGCCGCGCGAGCGTTCGGCGATGCGGGACAGCGCCGCGTCGGGTGAGCTGGGGATGTGCATGAGCATCGCGGAGCGGCGCAGGATGCTGAGCAGGTCGTCCGCGTCGTAGTAGCGGAGGTGGTGGGACAGCCCGAAGCGTGAGCGGAGCGGGGCGGAGAGCAGGCCCGCGCGGGTGGTCGCGCCGATGAGCGTGAAGGGCTTGCAGCGGATCTCGACGGTGCGGGCGTTGAGCCCGGTGTCGAGGCAGATGTCGATCTTGAAGTCTTCCATCGCCGGGTAAATGAACTCCTCGACGGCGACGGGCAGGCGGTGGATCTCGTCGATGAACAGGATGTCGCCGGCTTCAAGCCTCGTCAGCGCCGCGACGAGGTCTGTCCCGCGGGCCAGGGCGGGGCCTGAGGTGGTGTAAACCTTGGTGCCCATCTCTTTGCCGATGACGTGGGCCAGGGTGGTCTTGCCCAGGCCCGGGGGGCCGTGGAGCAGGACATGCTCCAGGGGCTCGTCGGCGGTCGTGGTGCGGGCGGAGACGGCCTCGACAGCGATCGAGATCCGCTCGATCAACTCCCGCTGCCCGACGTACTCGCCCAGGGTTTCCGGGCGGAGGGCCCAGTTGGGGCGCTGCTCCTCGGGGGTCTCGGCAGGGGAGATGATGCGGTCCGTCGCCATCGGTTGTCAGTGTATCGGTCGGGTGTCGCCCGCGGGGTTATTCATGGGCGGGCGCGGCGGTTTCGACGGTGGCCAGGCCCTTCCCGTCCGCCGCGGTTCGGGGGAGCAGCTCGGGCGCCATCGCCAGGTTGTACGCGACGACGGCCATGTTCGTGGAAGACTGGGCCAGG
>JAJDDH010000114.1 GCA_029260415.1 Phycisphaerales bacterium
ATGAAGTGCGGGTCCACCACGCTCTACCGCGACCTGCTCACGCACCCGCGCGTCTTCTTCCCGATCGACAAGGAGCCCTGCAACCTCTGCGAGGACCACGTCCTGAGCGAAGCCGGGCGGGGCGAGTACGAGGCCCTGTTCAAGCGAGCCGCGCCCGATCAGCTGTGCGCCGAGGCGTCCACCGATTACACCAAGCTCCCCGACCGCCGGGGTGTGCCCGAGCGGGCGTTCAAGGTGCTCGGGGCCGACCTCAAGCTGATCTACCTCGTCCGCGACCCGCTCAAGCGCCTGATCTCGCACCACCACCACGAGTACTCGCGGGGCGAGATGCCCGCGGACATCGGTGACGCCGTGGCGCGTTTCCCGGCGCTGGTCAACTACTCGATGTACGCGATGCAGCTCGAGCCCTGGCTGGAGACCTTCGGCGCGGGCGCTGTCCGCGTCGTGCGCTTCGAGGACTACGTCGCCGACCGCCGGGCGTACACCGAGACTCTCCAGCGGTTCTTGGGGCTGGACCCTCGCCCGGAGCTGGTCGAGCTCGACCGGGCGCACAACACAAGCGCGGACAAGCCCGTCGCCGTCGGTCCCATGGGGCGCCTGGTCCGCTCGGGCCCGTACCGCCGGCTCGTCCGTCCGCTGATGCCCCTGGGGCTCAAGGAGCGGGCCCGCCGGGCCCTGCTGCCCAAGGCGCCCCCGCGACCGCCGGGCCCGGACGCGGCGCTGGCCTCGGACCTGTCCGAGCGGTTCCGCGACGACCAACGCCGACTCGACGAGCTGATCACGTCCCAGAATGCGCCGATCGGGCATTCTCACGCGAACGCTTCGGGTCCGACCGCGTAGACCAACTCCAGAGGCGCCCGCCGCGGCGCCGAAACCACCGGGGCGGGGCGGAACCCGCGACACGTCCGAGAAACCGCCGAGCCCACCCTTGCAAGACCTCGACCCGACCATCCTCCTTCTGCTCATCGGCGTGGGCCTGATCTTCCACGTGGCGATCGCCGCGATGGCCAGGACCGTCAACCCGGTCGCCACGCTGGGCGCCGCGTTCATGCTCCTGGCCGCGTTCTCCGTCGCCGACGAGATCCCCGGGTTCCAGATGCTCAAGTTCGCGCGGATCTACGTCACCGTGCTCATCGTGGTCGTCGGGTTCATGTTCTACCGTGCGTACTCGTTCGGGCCAGCGTCGTTGATCCTGCTCGGGTTCATCGGGTTCTACGTTGGCGCCGCCGCCTGGGGCCCCTCGCCCGTGCGCGGCATCATCATCAAGGGCCTGACCTTCCAGACCGTGCTCGCCGGTGTCACCCTCGCGCTCGTGATCCGCACCACCTCCGAGCTGCAGAACTCCATGCGCATGCTCGCGCTCGCGACGGCCACCTTCGCCTTCCTGGGTATCACAGAGCTGGCGCGCAACCCGGGCGCGATCACCGCCATCGGGCGCTACGGGCCCTGGGGCATGAACCCGAACCGCTTCGGGCAGACCGCCGCCAGCATGGTCGTGCTCTGCACATTCGTCGTGTTCAACGACACCGCCAAGTTCTGGCGCCTGATCGCCCTGGGCAGCGTCTCGACGCTGGCGTTTCTGACGCTCCTGGCCGGCGCCCGCGGCGCCATCGGCATGGCCGCCATCGGCGGCTTCGCCGTCGCGTTCCCCCTTCTCAAACGCCCGTGGGTCGTCGCGTTCTTCGGCGGCGCCGGCGCCGGTGTTATGGCCATCTTCATGAAGCTGGTCCAGGGCGCCACCCCCACGCGCCTCAACGAGGCCAGCCTCGACACCCGCGAAGAGCCCTGGTCCGACGCCATCGGGCACTTCCGCGACAGCCCCCTGCTGGGCAAGGGCTGGGTCGCCTCCGAGTCCGTCCGCGAGGGCGGATCGACCGTCAACTTCCACTCCATCTACATGCAGATGCTCGCCGAGACGGGCATGGTCGGCATCGTCGTCATCGCCGTGGCCATGCTCGCCCTGGCCTTCCTCGGACTCCGCCTCTGGAAGCAGCAGCTCGCCGTGGGAGGCATGACGCTCCGCGCCACGTACCTCGCCGGGGCGCTCATCGCCGCCGTCTTCGCGCACGGCGCCGTCGAGTCCGCCTCCCTCGCAGGCTCCACCGTCGCCGCGATGCTCATGGGCATCGGCGCGGGCCTGATCGACCGCCTCCCCAAGCTCGTCGATGACCTCCCGGACCGGCACGCCAAGCGAGCCCGCAGCGAGTGGTCCGAGCACGAATACGACGAACACGGGTACGAGGGCGGGCACGACGACCAGGCGTGGGACGGGCACGACGAGGACTGGCACGACGAGCACCGGGGCGACGATCCCCACCCCGACCGCGAGCCCGTGTAGGCGCGTATTCTCGGACCCGCGCGCACCTCCAGATCCCGCCCAACCCGCGACCTGAAACCGCCGATAGTCCGGGCGATGGAGACGCTCCTCGCCGGTTATTTCTACCTCCTTGCGCTCGTCACCCTCGGGTGGGTGCTGCGCCAGTACCTCCGCTCGACCTACGACCTGCTCTCGATGCGCAACGTGGCGCTGCTGGGCTTTATCGTCTTCCAGCTCGTCTCGGCCGCGCGCGTCGTCCGCCACCCCGTCTCGGGCGACTTCCGCCTCTACCAGCCACTCGAGACCGGCGTCGTCTACGCCGCCTGGTCCACCGTCTTCCTCTTCGTCTTCATGATGGCCTACCGCTGGCGCTGGCCCTCGACCAAGCTCCTGCCCCGCGCCAAGCGTGTCAGGGTCGTCCCCGACGAGCGCACGCTCTGGACATACATCGTCGTCTGCCTGCTCTTCGGCGCCCTGTTCATGCGCCTGCCCATCCCGCTCATCGGCCTCGTGACCAGCAAGGTCGGGCTCGCCCTGGTTGCCATGAGCGCGGGCCTCGTCGGGTGGATCTGGGCGACCCGCCCGATGGATACCCGCACCCTGCTCGCCGCAGTCGTCGTCCTAGGCTCGGGCCTGCTGCTGGCCACCCTGGGCGAGTTCGGCCGCCGACCGCTCATCGCGGTCTCCGCCTGCTTCATCTTCGGCGCGTACTACTCGCAGTGGCGCTACCTCCGCCCGCGGACCGTGCTCAAGCGCGTCGGGGTCGTGGCGCTGCCGGCGCTGCTCGTGGTGGGCATGTTCACCTCCGCCCGCGGCGGGCTGCGCGAGGCCCACAACACCGGACCCATCGCCCAGCTCAAGGCCGTCGCCCGGGCCAACCCGGCCGAGGGCATCGCCCTGCTCGCCGACGGGCAGGGCGCCGCGTCCAAGTCCATGTGGATCATGGAGCGCTTCCCCGAGCGCTACGCCTACCGCCCGCTCTCCACGCTGGTCTACACCGCCTACTTCCCCGTCCCCCGCAGCTGGTGGAAGGGCAAGCCCGACACCCTCTCGATGGACCTGCCCCACCTGGCCAAGATGGAACAGGTCAACCGCGACTCGCTGACGCTCGGGCCCGGGGTCATCGGGCACGCCGCCGCCGACGGCGGCATCCCCGCGCTCATCCTCTACGCCTGCATCGCGGGCATCGCGATCCGCTTCATCGACGAGCTCGTCGTCACCAGCGCCGACCAGCCGCTCACGCTGCTCCCGCTCGTCGCCGCGAGCGGTCAGATCCTCGGGCTCGCCCGGGGCGAGGCGGGTGTCTTCGCCTCGATCTACGCCATCAGCACCATCGGCGCGTACGCGTTCGTCCTCGCCAGCGCCTGGGCGCTCATCAGAATGAAACTCGTCACCGCCGAGTCCGCGCCCGTCTCCGCGGAGTACGACGACACCCACGAGCAGGATTTCACGCCCTACGGCTGGCCCGAGCGCGACCCCGACCCGCCCGCGCCGCTCCCGCTCGAGGTCCAGCGCATCCTGCGCGGCGAGGTCGACGAAGAACTCGCGCGCAAACGCGCCGCCTAGTTCCAACGCCAACGCACGTCCGTCCGAACTGTTTCGGTTCTGCGCCGTCGCCCCGCGTCAGGGCTCTGGTGGGGGGCGGGTCGGGCGCAAGAAAGCAGGGCGCCATGGTCAGACAGCGCCCCGCTGGAGGAGAGAGAGATCGTCGTTACTCTACGCCAACATCGGTTCGCGTGAGGCTCATCCGGCCACAATCCACCACCCGAATTTGCCCAAATCAACATCTAAAGCATGCAAAAGCACGCTTTGAATGGGTTGTGTACGGGAAAATTAACAGAATCACGGGAGCACACTTCCCCAGCTTTACGCTCGGGATGTACGCCCCCGCCCGCGCTCAGGCGCGATCTCGGGCCGGATATCGGGGCTCAGTCGTCGGTCGCGGGAGGCGCCGCATCGCGATCCACGGCCCGATCTGAAGCGCCCGTTTCCCCCTCGCGTTTCCGGAACTGTTCCACGCGCTCGCGCCGCTGCTCGGGCGTCATCGCGTCGATCCGAGCGCGCACATCGCCCGGCGCCGACCCGCGTTTCTCAGCGCCTTCAGTGCCGATGCGCTGATCGGTCTTGCGTTGTTCCCGCTTGCGCATCTCCTCGCTGCGGATCTGCTCGAAGCGAGCCTCGAGCGTTGACCGCTGCGACTCGTTGAGCATGCCCCAGATCTTCTCGATCACCGCGCCCTGCTGAGGCCCTGCCGCTCTGAGCACCTGCATCTGCTCGCGCGCTTCCGGGCTCAGTGCGCCGCCGCCCGCGTTCCGCTCCGCGCCGCCCTCATTCCCTGGGCGGTCGCTGACCGCGCCCGTTCCTGCGGGCGAACGCTGCTCCGCGTTGCCCGTGACACCCGCCTGTCGTTGACCCCTTCGGATTCCCTCTGCGGCGCGGGGTTGCCGCCCCGGCGCCTGGTCGTCGCCCTGGGCCTCGCCGCCGGCGCCGCCCCGGATCGCCGCGAACTCGGCGCGGTGCTCCTGGTAGTACGCCCGCAGCTCGCGCCGGTGCTCGCCGAGCACCTTGCGGATTGCCTGCTGCTGCTCCGTGCTCAGGCGCACGCCCTCGCTCACATCCTTGCCCGACAGCGCGCGGAGTTCCTTCTCGTACACACGCAGCGGGATCGGGCGCTCGCTCTCACGCGAGCGCTCCATCCCGGCGCTAAAGCGCGGGTCCACGCCCGGCGCCCGCTCGTCATTCACCACCGGCCCGCGCAGCGGCGCCTCGATCTGCTGGATGCTCGCCTTGCTCTCGTCCTGCGCCATCGCCGGCGCGCCGATGAGCAGGCCCGCGATCGAGCCCAGGAGCATGGCGGGGTGTGCACGGGTCGCCTGTCGTCGCATGGTGTTGACTCCCTTGTTGGATCCGTCCGCTCAACGCCCCAGCCGGGCCCGCATTGCGGCGGTCTCGGGCCGACCCGCCGCAGGGCCTAGCATCCCATATCGCCCCGAAAATGACCAGCAACCGGGCGAAACAGGCCCGGGAGGCCCAATATGTCCCTCTCCAAGCAGTTCATCCAGGACACCCTCCGCCAGCTCGAGCTGCCCACCGGGGGCGACCTGGTCACCACGGGCGCCCTCAAGTGGGTCGCCGCGTGCGACGCGATCGCCAACCTCCGCGTCAGCCTGCCCGGCGAGCCCAACCAGCGGGCCATGAAGAACCTGGCCGCCTTGATCGACACCACCATCCGCGCCGAGGCCGCCAGCCAGAACATCCCCGTCGAACGCCTGGGCGTGCAGTTCGTCAACCACGCGGGCGATGTCGTCGCCAGCTTCGGCGACGCCCCCACTGCCCCGACCGCCGCGCCACCCGCCGACCCGCGCAGCAGCGACCAGGGCTCGGGCATCCCGGGCGTCAGGCACATCATCGCCGTGGGCGCGGGCAAGGGCGGCGTGGGCAAGTCCACCGTCAGCGTCAACCTCGCGGCCGCGCTCGCCCGCAGCGGGCACAGCGTCGGCCTGCTCGACGGCGACATCTACGGCCCCTCCCTCCCCACCCTCCTCGGGCTCGACGCCCTCGAGCAGACCGTCCTCGACGGCCAGCTCCAGCCCTTTCTCGTCCACGGGTTCAAGGCCGTCACGCTCGGGAAGATGGTCGACCCCGACAAGCCGCTCATCTGGCGGGGCCCCATGGCCCACGGCGCCTTCAAGCAGCTCTACGAGCGCACCAGCTGGGGCGAGCTGGACTACCTCATCATCGACCTGCCCCCGGGCACGGGCGACGTCCCGCTCACCATGGCCCAGTCGCTGCGCCTCACGGGCGCCGTGGTCGTGTGCACGCCGCAGAAGGTCGCGCAGGACGACGCCGTCCGCGCCGTCAAGATGTTCCAGCAGCTGGGCGTCGAGGTCCTGGGCGTGGTCGAGAACATGTCCTACTTCGTGGGCGACCCAGGCGCAGACGGACAGACCAAGACCTACGACATCTTCGGGCGTGGCGGCGCCGAGCAGATGGCCCAGCGCCTGGGCCTGCCCTTCCTGGGCAGTGTCCCCATCAACACCGCCCTGCGGGCCAACGGCGACTCGGGCGAGCCCCTCAAGAACTTCGAGCCCGCGTCCTCTGGAGGCGACACCCTCCCCCAGGCCCTGACCACCCTCGCCCGCAACGTTGAGAGCCAGGTCACCCTCGCCTCGATGCAGCAGTCCCGCTCGAAGCCCTCGCTCTCGATCAGCTGATGCGACCGCGTCGCCTGCGAGCGCCTAGGGCCATCCCGATCGCGATGGCGATCCCGCCGCCCGGCGCCGGAACCCGCACCGCCGTGTACACCTCGACGAACTGGTGCTGGTTCGGACCCACCGGCGTACGCGACTGCGTCAGGATCGCCCCGCTGAACGCGTCGGCCCCGTCGTATCGAATATCCCCGAGCACGTTGAACCCGCTGTTGGTGATCGACCCATCGAACGAGCGGAACCGCTCGGCGGTCGCCGAGGGCAGCATCACACGGAACCCGGCGTGGTCTGGCGTCTCGAACACGCCCTGGAAGAACGCCCCGTCAGCGCCCGTGATCCGTAGCAGATCACCCGTCACGTCCACCTGCATGAGTTCCTCACGCGTGCCGAGCAGGTCGCCCGTCATCGCGTCCAGCTCGTCCACCGTCACGCGCCACTGCCCCGCCATCGATGCGTCCCCGTCTTCTCGGGAGTCGATCTGTGTGATGAACTCCGCGTCTGTTCCCGGCGCCCGATACAGCTCGGACGCGTACTCACCCCCGAAGTAGATCAGCGTCTGGCTTGCGCGGTTGGGCGTGCTGAACTGTCCCGTGCCCGATCGGTTGGCCACGCTGTCCCAGGTGATCTGCCCCGCCGCGCTGATCATCCCCCCATACGGCGCGATGCCCCGCATATCGGAGAACTCGTATCTCCGGTCCCCCTCCGTCTCCCAGATGTGGATCCACTCCGTGGCGCTCGATGGCCCGGTGTACGAGTGGAAGTACACCCCGCGCGGGTCGATGGTCTCCCCGCCCAGCGCCGGAGAGCAGACCGACAGACACGCGGCGATTCCCGCGACGACAACGCTTCTCGAACCCATGCGACGTACCTCGTTCGTGACCCGATCCAGAGGAGATGCAGGCGGAACGTACCCCGGGGATCGGCCCCAAACTTCCACGATCGTGCGCCGCCCCCCCGAAGCGCACGCAGGTGCAACGTTCGGGCGTCGCCCTGCGTACGGACACGCGGATGCAGGCGACCCCCGCACAGCTCACCTACTACCGCTTCGGTCCCTCCGAGGTCGTCCGCACCCCGCTGGTCAACATCGGGCGCGAGGACCGCCCGCCCGACGCCGAGGGGTGGGACAGCGACCAGAGCATCGGCGCGTTCCCCCTCCTCGCGTTCAGCAAGATCCCGGTGCGGGTCCGGTTCAACGACGAAGCGCCCACCGTCCTCTCCCCCGCCGTCGTCGCGGCGCCCTGGGGCTCGAGCCTCTACACCCGCAAGCCCGTCGCCCCCGAGGGGCAGCGCACCGTCTGGGTCATCGTCCGCGACGACACCCTCGTGCGCTTCGCCTCCCGCTTCGACCCGTCCGCGCGTGAGCGCCCGGACCGCCCGCTGGGCGCGCTGACCGCGCCCGTGGACCCCGTCGCGGCGGTGCTCGCACGCAAGATCGCCTCGTACGCGTTCGACGGCGATCGCACGCCAGACCCGCTCCTGCTCGAGGGGGCCGTGCTGCGCATCTGCGACCGCTCGGTCAGAACCGCCTTCGAGTCGCGGGGCCACGCCGGCGCGCTCCCCCGCACGCCCTCGCCCCGCGCCAGGCGCCAGCAGCTCGAGGCGGTCAACGCCGCGTGCGAGCACATCTGCCTCAACGCGGGCGATAGCCTCTCACTCGCGGGGATCAGCGACGCCGCGGAGCTCTCGCCCGGGTATCTCTGCCGCGTCTTCCGAGAGCACCTTGGGATGAGCGTGCACCAGTACCTCACGCGCGTCCGCGTGCTGGGCGCGGTCGACGAGCTCCCCGCCTGGCGCGGGAGGCTCTCCGCGCTGGCCCGCCGTCGGGGCTTCTCCAGCCACGCGCACCTGGTCACCGCGTTCCAGAGGCTCCTGGGCGTCTCGCCCAGCCAGCTCTCGGACACCGACGCCCGCCAGTGGCTCGCCCGCGCCTGCCCGGGCCGCCAGGCGTTGCTGCGGCGCTGAGCGCGAAGGGCACGCCGCCCGATCTAGCGGACCGACTCGCCCCGCTGTCGTCCGCGCGCCGCGCGCACCTGCTCGAGCGCCTCAGCGATCGCCCGGTCCAGGTCGTCGTTGACGACGAACGCGTCGTACGCCCCGCACTCCCGGGCGACGCGGATCTCCCGCTTGGCCTCTGCGAACCGCTTCTGGATCAGCGCCTCGCTCTCGCGCCGGCGCGAGCGGAGGCGATCAAGAAGCACGTCCTCGCTCGGGGGGAGCACGAACAGCCCGAACGCCTCGGGCATGCGCTGTTTCACCTGCTTGGCGCCCTCAACGTCGATCTCCACGATCACCAGGCGCCCGCGGGCGAGCTGCTCATCGACCCAGGCCCGGGGGGTGCCGTAGCGTCGACCGAACACGTCGGCCCACTCCAGCAGCGCATCGCTCTGGATCAGCTCGTCGAACCGCTCGTCGCTGACAAACCGGTAATCCACGCCCTCGACGTCCGCGTCGGTCTTGTCGCGGGTGGTGGCGCTGACGCTGAACACCGAGTCCGAGATCGCGCGCTCCACGCCCCGCGTGATGGTGGTTTTGCCCACCCCGCTCGGGCCCGAGATGATCAGCAGCATCCCGTCGTCGGTGTCGGTGTGGAGTCGGCGCTCGGGGGTCATGGCTGGAGCGTAGCCCGGCGCGATCCGCCGCGCCGTCGTTCACGATTGACGACAGGCGTTCACGCACGAAAGCAGCGCCGCCGCCCGCACATCGGGCCCGGCGCTCACCTGGCGCAGCACCAGCGACCGCTCCCCGTCCGCCACCTCGCCGTCGATCTCCAGGCCCCGGTTCATCGGGCCCGGGTGCATCACCCACGCCCCGCGGCGCATCCGCTGCGCCCGCTCGCGCGTCAGCCCGAACCGATCGCGGTACTCCCGCGCCGAGCCGATCGAGCTGCTCCGCTCGAACTGGATCCGCAGCGCCATCACGGCGTCCACCTCGCCCACCACCGCGTCCAGATCGTTCGAGACCCGGCACCCGAGCGCCTCGAGCCCCCGAGGCGCCATCCCAGGAGGCCCGCAGCACACTGCCTCTGCCCCCAGGGTCGTCAAACATGCGATGTTCGAGCGCGCCACCCGCGACGCCGCGCAGTCGCCCACGATCGCGACCCGAACGCCCGAGAGGTCAAAGCCCGCCTCGCGCCCCAACGCCCGGGAGAGTGTCAGCGCGTCGATGAGCGCCTGCGTTGGGTGCTCGTGCCGCCCGTCGCCCGCGTTGAGCACGGCACACGACACCGCGTCCCCGACCACGCGGGCCCCCCCGCTCTGCGCGCAGCGGACCACCAGCGCCCCGACGCCCATCGCCTCGATCGTGCGGGCCGTGTCCCCGATCGACTCGCCCTTGCTCACGCTCGAGCCCTTGCCCGAGACGTCCACCACGTGCGCCCCAAGCCGCTGGGCCGCGAGGGTAAAGCTCACACGCGTGCGGGTCGAATCCTCGAAGAACAGGTTGGCGACGCTCACGCCCGCCAGCTCGTCGCCCCGCAGCGCCGAGGCGTCACGGGCCGACGCGAGCAGCTTCCGGACGCGGTCGCCCGACATGCCGCGGATCTGGAGCAGGCGCCCTGCGGGGTCTGTCATCGCGCCAGAGTCTAGGGGTTGATCTCGATCACGTCGGGCTGGTTCGTCGGCACGCTCGCCTCCGTCCGCTCGCTCTGAACCGGCTCGTCGTCGATCACCCAGCGCGGCTCGGTCTGGAACTGCGAGTCCTCCGCGTCGAACTCGGCGCTGCGCGTGGACGAGGCCGTCGTGTCATCGCCAATTGCCTCGCGCCAGGCGCCGTCATCACCCGGCTCGTCCCCGGCGTACCCCGCGTCGGGCGCGATGTACGCATCGATGAAGTTTTCCGGCGCGTTGGCCAGCGTCCCGATCGCCCACGGGCGGTAGCGCACCACCCGCCAGGGCTCCAGCCCGCCCTCGAGCTCGATCGTGATCCCCTGCGTCGGGTAGGCCCCGTCGCTGTTCTTGCCCAGCGCCAGCACCGGGCGGACCACGTCCACCTTCGCCTGCCCGGAGCGCACCCAGACCCGGGTGACCGAGTAGCGGGGCAGGTCCGTGTTCGACGAGCTGAGCGCCTCGCCCCCCACGCTCGACGCGATCGAGGCGTACGTCTGGGGCTCCACGCCCGCGGGCAGGTTGATCGCGTACCGCTCGGGCACGCCGCTGGTCCGGCTCGTCGTCCAGCGCAGCGACTCACGCATCACGCCCGTCGCCGCGCGGGTGCTCGTGGAACTGCGCGTCAGCGACCCGTCCGCGTGCGGGTACGAGCTGTACCCGGCGCACCCGCCCAGGCCCATCCCAAGAGCGCCCAGCGAGGCCAGTGCCGTGAGCGTCATAATCCGATTCGTCCGGGCGCCTGCCATCGCGTCGATCCTCCCTGATCCGGTGCTGCGTGCGGGCGATCCCCGCCCTCTGGAAACCCACTGTATCCGGGTGAATCGACCCCTGCCCGCCCAGCGAACCTGTGGACGCCCACCCCTAGCATTCGCTGAGCCCATGACCCCCGACGCCCCCCACCCATCCCGACCCCGCCGCTACGTCCTGGGCGTCTCGGGCGCCTCAGGCGCCCTCTATGCCCGACGCCTGCTCGAGCTGCTCCTGCGCTCGGGCGCCGAGGTCCACCTCGTCGTCAGCGAGTACGGCCAGCGCCTGCTGTTTGATGAGCTCCAGATCCGCAAGCTCGAGCTCGACCAGCTCGTTCCCGCGCTCGCCCCCGACCCGGGCGACGCGGCTTCTCGCCTGCTCGTCCACCCCAACAAGGACGTCGGCGCCGTCATCGCCTCGGGCAGCTTCCTCCACGACGGCATGGCGGTCGTCCCCTGCTCGTCCACCTCGCTGGGCGCCATCGCCACGGGCTCGGGCTCGAACCTGCTCACCCGGGCCGCGATGGTCACGCTCAAGGAGCGCCGCCCCCTGATCGTCTGCCACCGCGAGATGCCCCTGAGCCTGATCGACATCGAGAACATGCGCACCCTCGCCCTCGCCGGCGCGACGCTCTGCCCGCCCAACCCGGGCTTCTACCTGAACCCACAGGGCATCGACGACATCGTGGACTTCACCGTGGGCAAGGTGCTGGACCTGCTGGGTGTAGAGCACCAGCTCAGGACGCGCTGGGGGCAGGACCGCCCCTCGGGCTGAGCCCCGTGCGCGCCGGATCGCGGGCCCGATCACGGGTCCAGGGGCGCCCCCACGATCGTCACCGACATCGGCGCCAGACCCTCGCGGGGTCGGTCTCGGCTCTCACGCAAGACCGACTCGAGCTTCTGCACCGCCTCCCGCACCTCCGCGACCTGCTCCGGGGTGAGCCACCCGACGGACCGCGACAGCAGGGGCGCCTCGCCGTCAGGACGCGAAAGCGATTGCTCGAACTCCCGCTCGGCCAGGTTCAGCATCAGCCGCCCGCCCCGCGCCAGCTCCCGCCTGAACGCGGGGCCACGCCCCTCGGGGGCCAGCTCGATCCGCTCGGAGACCAGTTCGTACAGCCGACGCGGGCGCGCCCCGGTCTCGCGTGTTCCCGCGTCCCGAACGAGCCCGATCGCGATGAGCCGATCCAGGTGGTAGCGGACCGTCTCGGACGACATCCCCGCGTCCCGCCCGATCGCCCCAGTGCCGATCGCCCCCCGCCCCATCATCGCCTCGACCACCGCCATCCGCGCCGGCGAGTTGAGCACGCGCAGCTGACGCGCCGTCCTGACCAGATACGCCGCGGGGTCGCTCACAGGGGGGTTCTACCGCCGCGGGAACGCCCAGGGATGCCGAGGGGGTTCAAAAACAGAAAAACAGTATGATATTTTCATATTGGCGTCGGGCGCCGCCCGCCGGCGCGTCCGGGGAACCGACCCCTTCCAACGGAGAGACACCATGAACCGCGCCCCGATCGCCTGTTGCGCACTGATCCTGACCGCCTCGGCGCCCGCCATCGCCCCGGCGCAGGACCAGCCGCCGCTCACCTGGCAAACCGTCCCCGCCGCCCTCGAGCAGGCCGAGCGCGAGGGCTTTTCGGGCAGCGTCCTGCTCGTCCGTGACGGCGAGATCGTCCTCAATAAGGGCTACGCCTTCGCCGACCGCGAGAAGAAGATCCCCAACACGCCCGCCACCATCTTCGCCCTGGGCTCCACCCCCATCGACTTCACCCACGTCGCCATCCTCCAACTGCAGGGCGCGGGCAAGCTCGATCTGGACGACCCGATCACCGAGTACTTCGACGCCTTCCCGGACGACAAGCGCACGATGACCCTCGAGCACCTGCGCTCCGGCGCGTCGGGCTTGCCCGACTTCCCGTACCTCCCGGGCGTGGACGAGGACCCCGACCACAGCCCGCTCTCGCGCGATGAGTTCATCGAGCGCGCCCGCAACGCGACGCTGCTCTTCGAGCCCGGGACCGACCGCGTCCACTCGCACTTCGCCTGGGGCGTGCTCGCCGCCGTTGTCGAGGTCGCCAGCGGCCAGTCCTACCGCGACTACATCACCACGCACGTGCTCGAGCCCGCAGGCATGACCCGGACCGGGTTCCACGGCCAGCGGTTCCCGGGCGAGACCGTCGCCATCGGGTACGACAGCCGAACCTGGGGCGAGATCAACTCACCCGAGCACTGGGGCGAGACCTCCTGGCTCGTCATGGGCTCGGGCGGCATGGTCGGCACAAACGAAGACCTCTTCCGATTCAACCGCGCCATCAACGACGGCACGCTCCTCCCCCCGGGTGTCCTCCGCCTGTACCCCAGCAGCGCCGTCTACGCCAACGGCAACATGTACGGCTTCGAGACCTACTACAACCACGGCGGCGACAACCTGTTCTACCTCAACTGCAACAACTCAAACCCCATGAGCCCTGTCTACGACCTCCAGGGCCTCGCCCGCAGCCTCGAACAACTCTGCGACGACCGCCCGCCCCCCAACTTCTCCATCGGGCTCATGATGCGCCCCGGGCCCGACTCGATCATCGTTGGCGATGTCGTCTCCGGATCCGCGGCCGAGCGCGCCGGGCTCCGCAAGGGCGACGTGCTCCTCGCGGCCAACGGCGTGGACTTCGACCCCCACGCCCCCCTCGAGGCACTCCGCCCGGGCATCGAGCACGGGCGCCCGCTCCGCCTGCGCATCGAGCGCGACGGGCGAGCGATACTCCTCACACTCCGCCCAGAGCCCCTGGCGCCCTAACGCCGACGCGTCACGCCCGCCGCCGCCGGTCGTCCTTCTTGTTGAGCTCGATCGAGACCCCCCCGAGCAGGCGGACCGTCCCCAGCCCCAGCATGTCGCTGAGCGTGCGCACCGTCTCGGGCGTGAGCGCCACGCGCCGGTCCTCGCTGGGACGCAGCTCGATCCACGACTCGGGTGTCTCCACCAGCACGTCGATGGGCACCCGCTCGACCTCCTCGGGCGTCGGTCGCTCCGGGTCGCTCATGGCGCTGAGCTGTTCGATGACGCCCCGCCCGCTCCCGTTGAGCGTCTCGCTGCGCACGATCACGCGCAGGCGACCCTTCTCCAGGGGCGAGCCGTCCACCGGGGACATCTTGTCCACGATGATCTGCGGGTCGCCCCGCGAGTGGTCGATCCGCCCGAGGATGAACTTGGGCTGGTCGCTCTCGAGCAGGTGCCCGAACTTCGCGTAGCAGTCGGTGAACATCACCGCCTCGGCGCTGGCGCCGATGTCCTCGACCGTCAGGATCGCCATCTTCTGCCCCGCGCTCCGCCCGTTGCGC
>JAJDDH010000115.1 GCA_029260415.1 Phycisphaerales bacterium
TTGACCTCGATCACCAGCGCGCCCAGGTGCTGGTCGAGCGTCCGGCTGAACCGGTCGTGCAGGTCTTCCAGGTCGTGACGGCTGAACTGGGTGAGCGGGTCCACCAGCCCCGACTGCATCGCGGCCCAGTCGAGCAGCGCGCCCCCGTCCTTTGAGAAGCGGTAGAGCGAGAGGGTCTGGCGGAGGCGGTCGAGCGGGGTCGCGAACGGGTCGCGCGCGGGCTCGGGGAGGCGGGTCATCGTCTCGGTGCTGGGGGGCGCCTGGGGCTCGGGCTCGCCCGTCTGGGCGTCGGGCTGGGGGCGGGGCGCCTCATCGGGGGCGGGACTGAGCCTGGCGTGGGCGGTGGAGAGGGTCTTGACCCCCGCCCGCTCGAACCGGACGGTCAGGCGCTGGACGGGCTCGCCCTCGTGGGTCTCGGCGCTGGCTCGGGCGACGTGCCCGACCCCCCACTCGGGCTTGCCCGTGTGCAGGACGCGATCGCCGTTCTCGAACCGGGTCTGGGCGGGTGGCATGGGATCCTCGGTGCTGGCGGAGGCTGGCTGGCCCGATCGCCTGGAAAGGGGGGCACAGGGCCCTGAGGGCGACAATTCGCCCGGAAACACGCCGGGGAGGGATCGTCGGGTCTACAGTTGCCTCGCGACGGACACAGCCCGACCGATGGCTCGCCAGAGCCCGCGGGGGTGTCCGAACGCGAAGAGGGTAGCAGATGATCGAGGCTCTGAAAAGCGATGAGATCGTGAACAAGGTCGGCGGACGCTTCAAGCTGTGCGCCCTGGTCCAGCGTCGCCTGGGTCAGCTCATGGACGGGTCACGCCCCCTCGTGGAGCGGGACGGGCGATCCGATCTTGAGCTGGTGGTCGAAGAGATCATGCAGGACAAGATCACGCTCGAGTTCGTTGACGAGAGCGCTGGCGAGAACGCCAGGAGCGACGAGCCGCTCCTCTGAGACCCCGGGCGAGCATGAGCCCCAGCACTTCATCCCACGCTTCGAACGACGTCCTCTCGGGGGCGCGCGTTCTTGTCGGCGTGACGGGCGGGATCGCGGCGTACAAGACCGCGTCGCTGGTGAGCGCGCTGGCGCAGCGGGGCGCCGAGGTGACGGTCGCGATGACCGAGGGCGCGACCCGGTTCGTGGGCGCCCTGACCTTCCAGGCGCTGTCCGGGCGCCCGGTGTACGCCAGCCCGTGGACGCACATCGAATCGCAAGATCCGCAGCACATCTCGCTGGCCCTGGCCCTGGACGTCGCGGTGGTGGCGCCGTGCACCATGGACTGCCTGGCCCGACTGGCGACGGGGCGGACGGACGACGCGGTGACGCTGATCCTGAGCGCTGTGGACCGGGAGCGGACGCCCGTGCTGCTGGCGCCGTCGATGAACCGGGTGATGTGGGCCCAGGCCTCGACGCGTCGGAACGTGGAAACGCTCATCGGGGACGGGTTCGAGATGGTGGGCCCGGGGGAAGGCTGGCAGGCGTGCCGCGAGGTCGGGGCGGGTCGGATGAGCGAGCCCGAGGAGATCCTGCGGGCCCTGGAGTCAGCCGTGGCCCGCACGCGGGACAGCAGGCAAAACGGCGCGTAGACTGGTCCCCGCGAGGCGCCCGGGCGCCCCATCGGAGAGGTGGCAGAGCGGTTGAATGCGCTGGATTCGAAATCCAGTATGGAGGTTTCCTTCATCGGGGGTTCGAATCCCCCCCTCTCCGCTTTCGGGATTCGATAGCCTTTCCCGTTTCGGCCAAGGCGCCGGAGACGGGCGTCTTGGGGCGGGAATCGCGGCAATCGGGCCGCACCTCCGTTCTCCCGCACGCACGAGTGCTTGCCCTGCCTCGGATCCTGCGCTCCGGTCTCTGAAGCCGACATCGGTTGGGAACGGACCGCGGATCGCGTCGGTCTATGCAGACCGGTCTTAGTTCTGTTCACGCTTGCGAGTCGCGTGCGCCAGCATCCGGCTCTTCGCGGTCGTGGTCGCGTGGCCGCGGTCAATCGGAGGCTTGAGTAGGCGGCCGCGGGCTCGTCCGAGACGCTCACGCCCGTTCGAATGGTCTACGATCCTCGAACTCTCAGGGTGACGAGGCTCGCCAACACCGGCTCTGCTCACCTCCAGATCCAGAATAGGGCAAGGTGAGCAATGGCATGGTTGTACCTCGGTCTCGCGGCGGCGTTTGAGGTCTTGTTCGCGATCTCCATGAAGCAGTCCGAAGGCTTCACACGCCTCTGGCCGACCCTGCTCACGATCCTCGGAGTCGTCTGCGGCATCCCGCTGCTCACGCTCGCGCTCAAGACATTGCCCGTCAGTGTCGCCTATCCGATTTGGGTCGGGGTCGGCACACTCGGGACCGTCCTGTTCGGCGTGCTCGTCCTCCAGGAGACGATGTCACTCGTCACCGCCGTCAGCATCGCCGCGATCCTGCTCGGGGTCATCGGGCTCAAGATGTCTTTTCAGGCTCCGGACGTCTCCGGAACCAACACTTCGGCGGCCTCCGTTGTCGAGGTCGCGCCGGAATCGGACTGAGTCGACGATCAGGCTGGGCCCCCGCTGGGCCTGAAGATGGCCAGTTCCCGCTTGAGCAGCGAGGCCTCGTGGTGGATGGCGTCCCGCTGGGCCAGCGGGCGGATCAGCGGCGAGGCGTGCTCCAGCATCCGTCTCCGCGCTGTCGTCGCGGCGCCCATGAACAGGGTCGCAACGCCATCCGCCACCGCCCACACCGACCGCTCCGGCGTCAATCACTTGACGGATCCAATGCTCCCGGAGGTCCGCGGGCTGTGCTTCGACCGGATCGCACTGGGGGTGATCGAGAACGAGGCCCGGCATGTGATCACGACACCCAAACATATTTCAAACAATCAGCGCCTGAGCTAGTGTGAGATCGATGAATCGCTCTCGCCTCGATTGACTTGGAGCAGCTTGCCTATAGTGTACAATGGAATACACTAAGGGCGAACCCTGAAAGACGACCCGTGATCTCTCAAACGTCTGAGTATGCACTCCGAGCCGCCATGTACTTGGCGGCTCGTCCGGATCACACGCCCGCGTCGGCGCTGGAGATCTCCGAAGCGATTCTGGTACCCGTGGGCTATCTGCAGAAGATCCTGCGAATGCTCTCACGGCACGACATTCTGACCGCTCATCGTGGCACAGGCGGGGGCTTCGCCCTTGCGAAAGTGCCCACGGCGATCAGCGTTCTTGACGTGCTCAAGGCCTCGGATACGCAAGTTCAACGGATTGAACGCTGCCCGCTGGGCATCCAGGGGCACACGAGGTTGTGTTCACTCCACCGGATGCTCGACGCAGAAATGGCTCGTGCGGAGCGCACTTTCGCCTCGACCACGCTCGGGGACCTGCTCGATGGTGAGGGTGGAATCAGAGCCTTGTGTGATCCGACCGGGCGCCTGCCGGTTTCGGTCAGGCTTGACGTTCCGGGCGCCCGTACCAAACCCAAGAAAAAGTCCTCCTGAATAAGTGGAGTCACTTGACCACTTTCATTCGCCTGCTTAGTGTAGTTGTGCATCCACTTTGTCGTTATCTTGACTGCACTGGAAAGGCGCTCGATGAACCCGACTCCCTCCACTGAGCAGACGCCGACGGCCGACCAGGGCGCCCGGGGGTCCAACCCCGACCCATACAGGTGGGCGACTTGCGGGATCGCTGCCCTGTTCACGCTGACGCCGATCGTCACCATCGCTCTGGTTGCACTCTCCCGACCGACGCCTCCGGCGCCCGCGTGGAGTGTCCAGGCGGCGGCACTCGACGTCGAGCCGCACTCGATCACGCTGGGCGCACGGGCGTACCAGAACGCGTGCGCGGTCTGCCACGGAGCGAGCGGCGAAGGGATCCACGTCCTCGGGAAGCCGCTGCGCAATAGCGCGTTCGTCCAATCCGAGAGCGACGAGGCATTGCAGAGCCTGCTCGTGACAGGGCGTCCGATCAGCGATCCGCTCAATACGTCCGGAGCGTTGATGCCACCGCGCGGCGCCAAGGGGATCGACGACGAGAGCCTCGCGAGGGTCGTGTTGTACCTGCGAGCGATCCAGGATCCAGGGGCGCCAACGGCGTCCACCGACCCTTGGAACAGGAAGGGGCGCGAAGGCGGCGCCGCGGTTGCCGCGGTTGAGCTGACTGCGCACCCGGGGTACGACCTGTTCGTCTCGTCGTGCGCCGCGTGTCACGGCCAGGGCGCCGAGGGCGTTGAGGAGCTGGGCCTGCCGCTCTCGACAAGCGGGTTCGTGCGGGGCAGCACCGACAAGGACCTCATCACGTTCATCAAGTCCGGGCGATCGAGCTGGGACGAGAACAACACGACGGGTCTGGACATGCCGCCCAAGGGCGGCAACCCCGCGATCAACGACGAGCAGCTGCAGGCGATCGTGGACTACATCCGGGCCGTGCAGAAGGAGGCGATGGGAGCATGAACAACAGGACCAGAGTGATCTACTCACGCAGCGAACGAGCTGTGTCACAGTGCAATAGAAAGGGCACGACCATGAACAACAGGAAGAGAACGCCGTGGCGGTTCTCGGCCGCGGGCGCGGCACTGCTACTCGCCGGTGTGGTTTCGACCGGGAGTGCGCAGTCGATCCGCGACGTCGAGAACGTGGCGAAGGAGCGCGGGCTCACCAACGCGGACCTTATCGCCGCGGCGAAAACGTACCTGCCCAGCGGCGAGAAGGACGAGTACCTGATGTTCGCCTCGGGCGGGCACGCCGGGCAGGTCTTTGTCGTTGGCCTCCCGAGCATGCGTCTGCTCCGCTCGATCGCGGTCTTTACCCCAGAGTCGTGGCAGGGCTGGGGCTTCGGCGTGGGCAACAAGATCCTTGAGGAGGGCTTCCCGAACAAGAAGTCGAACCTCTGGGGCGACACGCACCACCCCGCGCTGTCCGAAACGGAGGGGGACTACGACGGGCAGTGGCTGTTCATCAACGACAAGATCAACGCCCGCGTCGCGGTGATCGATTTGCGCGACTGGGAGACCAAGCAGATCAGCAAGAACCCGCTGACGCTCAGCGATCACGGCGGAACGTTCGTGACGCCAAACACCGAGTACGTCATCGAGGGCGGGCAGTACGCCGTGCCCTGGGGCTCGGACTACGAGCCGATCAGTGCGTACAAGGAGAAGTACAAGGGCTCGGTCACCCTGTGGAAGTTCGATCGCAAGCGCGGGCGGATCGACCCGGACCAGTCGTTCGCGATCGAGCTGCCGCCGTACTGGCAGGACCTTTCCGACGCGGGCAAGCTCGCCAGCGACGGGTACATCTTCATGAACTCTCTGAACACCGAGCTGGCGACGGGCGGCATCCAGGACAAGAAACCGCCGTTCGAGGCGGGCGTGAGCCGCAACGCGACCGATTTCCTGCACATCATCGACTGGAAAAAGGCCGAGAAGCTCTACAAGGCGGGCAAGGTCGAGCAGATCAA
>JAJDDH010000116.1 GCA_029260415.1 Phycisphaerales bacterium
CTCCACGCACGACGATCTCGATGCCGTCGGCGCCCACGATGTTGGCGCCATCAACGCTGGTCCGCGCCTGGCTGAAGCCGCCGTTGTTCTCCAGTGAGAGCTCGCCCGTGAAGCGGAGCGTGCCCGGCGCCGGCGAGGTTACGCGGGCGGACGATCGACCGCCCATGACACCGTCGACAACGGTGCGCCAACCCTGTACACCCCCGTCGAATCCCATCTCGAGACCCTGTCCAGACGCACTCGCGCCACAGCAGAGCACGGCGCCCCCGATGAGGCTGGTCATGAAGAACGATCGCATGCGTGTCTCTCTTTCGTGTGCAGCGCCGAGACAGGCCCTGAGCGCCACCCCAGCCAGTTCGCGACCGGCAGCGACCGAGCCCCGGTTCCGATCCGGGTTCGATGCCCGGGATCACGCAGATTCTCTGATTCTGGATCCGTGTTGCAGACACGCCCCCGGCCGCGCGTCTCTGTGCGCCTCCCGAGATCGACCCGGACCGCACCTGTCGCGCCACGACGGACGCCGGGAGACGGACCGAGGCACAAACGGGGGTGTCCGTCCGCGGTTCCAGGCGTGTGGGCGTCGTTTTTGAGGAATACGCGATCGCCCCGGGGCGTTGGCCGATGAGACTCTCCGAGGTACACTCTGACCGTGATGCGATTTCTCGCGATCCTGACGATCCTGTCGGCCGGGTTCCCCGGCCTTGGTCTTCGTTCGGTCGGCGGGCACGCGGGCGAGAACGGCTGCGGGCACTCGGGCTGCGGACAGGTCATTATTGAGACCACGTGCTGCGGCGAGCCCACAGAGCGCGAGTATTGCCCGATGAGCGGGGGGCCCTGCCGGTGCGCCCAGGCGCCCACGCACGACTCAGATCCACAGCCCGAGGCGCCCCGCCCACGGTCCGATCGCGACTCGCTGGTCGCCAGGATCAGCGCTCCTCCCCGCGTGGTATGGGTGACCCAGCCCGAGGGCGAGCGGTCATGCAACACGGGCGACGCCCCAGGACTCCTCGCGGGGCGCACCCACAACGAGATTCAGGCACTCCTGGGCGTCTGGCGAACGTAGAGGACGGGCTTTGCCGGGATACTGCGCGCTGACCTGATCCGGTCCGCGCCCTGTCCAGCCGCTCGATCACTCTCCGATCACCGACACACCAGGAGCCAAGCATGGCATCGCGATCCCTCGCGTGCGCACTCTGCGCCGCCGCGACGGGACTGTTCGCCGGGTGCTCATCCCCGTTCGACCAGCCCGACAACAGCTCACGCCCCCGCGCCAGGTCGCTGCCCGCCGGCGTTCACGCGGCGCCTCGCACGCCCACGCGCGATGACCAGGCAACGCCCGAGCGTGGCGTGATCGCGCTCGCGCCGGACGCGTCGCCCGATGAGTACATCCGGTACGCCCTGGAGCACAGCGCCGAGGTCGAGGCGGCGTACCAGCGATGGCGAGTGGCCAGCGAGCGGCTGCCCCAGGTCAGCGCCCTGCCCGACCCCCGCGTCACGTTCGGGTTCTTCCTGGACGAGGTCGAGACGCGGACGGGGGCGCAGCAGGCGCGCGTTGGCGTGCAGCAGTCGTTCCCCTGGCCCGGACAGCTGCGGGACCGGGAGGACGCCGCATCGAAGGCGGCCGCGGCCGCGTGGCGACGCCTCGAATCCGCGCGCCTGCTCGTTGCTGAGCGCGTGATCTCCGCGCTGCACGATCTGGCGTACCTCGACGGCACGATCCGGATCACGGGCGACAACCTCGACCTGCTCAGGTCCTTTGAGCAGGTGCTCCGGGCGCGGTACCGGGTCGGCGCCGGGTCGCACCCCGAGCTGATCCGCGCGCAGGTCGAGCTGGCGCAGCTCGAGGACCGCCTCACACAGCTCCGCGCGATGCGCCCCGCATCGGTCGCGGAGCTCAACGCTGTGATGAACCGCCCGCCCTCCAGCGACGTGCCCGCGATGGGCCCGCTCCCCGGGCGTGTGACGTCGGTGGACGCCGAGGGGCTCGCGTCCATCGCGCGCCACTCAAACCCGGCGCTGCTCGCCCTGGACGAGCAGATCGAGGAGCAGCGCCATCTCACGGAGGTCGCTCGCAAGGATGGCCTGCCCGGCCTGACCGTGGGCCTGGACTACATCGTCACCGACGAGGCGTCCAACCGATCGATCGCCGAGAGCGGTGACGACCCGATCCTCCTGAGCCTGGGCATCCGCGTCCCGCTCTGGCGCGACAAGTACGAGGCGGGCGTGCGCGAGTCGATCGCCCGCCGTCTCTCGGTCGCCAGCGACCGGGCGGACCAGGCCAACCGCGTCACGGCGGGCATCCACCGGGCGTGGTTCGAGCACACCGACGCCGACCGGAGGGTTCGCCTCTACGAGCGGACGCTGATCCCCAGATCCCAGGAATCGCTGCGGGCATCGCTCGCCGGGTTCCGCGCGGGGGAGGGCAGCTTCCTCGACCTGCTCGACACCGAGCGCACGCTGCTGGAGTTCGCCGTCGGCGCGGAGCGGGCGCGTGCGGACCGGGGCAAGGCGCTCGCCCGACTGAACACGCTTGTCGGCGAGCCGGTGCCGACCGTCGCTGCCGACGACAGTGCGCCGGGCGACGGGATCGGCGAGGTGCGCCCATGAGCAGCATCATCCAACGCGGACGACACACGATCGGGTGGTTGTGGACGCACATTGCCGCGGGCGTCGCGGTTGTGCTCATCGTCGGGGCTCTGCTCATCGGGTACAGGATCGGCAGGCCCGCGCCCCCGCACACCGGCGACGTCCCGCCCCGCGTTGCCGAGCGAGGGCCCGCCCGGACGCAGGTGTTCACCTGCTCGATGCACCCGGCGGTGCGCCTCCCGGACCCGGACGCCAAGTGCCCGATCTGCTTCATGGACCTGATCCCCGTTGCGGACGGGGGCGGCGACGACAGCGAGCGGCGCGTCAGCATGAGCCAATCCTCTGAGATCTCGAGCCGGATCGAGACGGCGCCTGTGGGCAGGTTCTTCCCCACCGCCCAGGTCCGGCTCTACGGCAAGGTCACCTACGACCAGACCTCGGTCGCCCGCCTGACCGCGTACTTCCCGGGACGCATCGAGCGGCTGTTCGTCAACTACGTCGGCGTTCCCGTCGCCCGCGGCGACCACGTGGCTGAGCTCTACAGCCCGGACGTGCTCGCCGCGTTCGAGGAGCTGCGCCAAGCGGCCGGCGCGGTCCGCGGTGCTGCGGGCACGAGCGAGCTGGTTCGCGCCGCGACACGCGACACGCTCATCGCGGTGCGTGAGAAGCTCCGCCTGTTCGGGCTCACTCCAGAGCAGATCAGCGCCGTCGAGGACGGGTCGTTCGATTCGGACCGGCTCGCCATCTACGCGCCCATCGGCGGCATCGTCACGGACCTGTCGGTCCGCGTGGGCGACTACGTGCAGACCGGGGCGCCGATCGCCACGGTGGCGAACCTCTCGCGTCTCTGGCTCGACATGCAGGCGTACGAGTCGCAGCTCCCGCTCCTGCGATGGGGCCAGCGGGTGACCTTTACAGTCGAGGCCCACCCGGGCGAGACCTTCGAGGGGCGCGTCTCGTTCATCGATCCGATGGTCGATGAACGCACGCGCACCGCGATCGTCCGCGTCGCGGTGGAGAACCCAGAGCGTCGCCTCAAGCCCGGAATGTTTGCGTCCGCGGTGATCCGCACACGTGTGGGCGAGGGTGGGGCCGTGATCAACAACGAGCTGGCCGGGCAGTGGGTGTGCCCCATGCACCCGACCATCGTCAAGGACGGGCCCGGGGCCTGTGACCTCTGCGGCATGGACACGGTCACCGCCGAGTCGCTCGGCGTTGTCGGTGACCCGAGCACGGCGCGGGAACCGCTGGTGATCCCCCGCTCCGCGGTGCTGTTCACAGGCACCCGCTCGGTGGTGTACGTCGAGGTTCCCGGCGCGGAGCGCCCGACCTTCGAGGGCCGCTCCGTTGTGCTGGGCCCGCGTGCGGGCGAGTTCTTCCTCGTGCGCGAGGGGCTCGAGGCGGGCGAGCGTGTCGTCGTCAACGGCGCGTTCCGGATCGATAGCGCGATGCAGATCGCCGCGAAACCAAGCATGATGACCCCCGCCGGTGGGGGGGGCGACCCGCACGCGGGGCACGGCGCCATGACGGGCGCCCCCGTGCCCTCATCGCCCGGGCGAGCCAGCGTTCCGGACAGCTTTGTCTACGCCCTCAAGCCCGTGTACAGCGCGTACCTGGACGCTCAGGAGGCCCTCGCGGCGGACGACCTGGGCGCGTTCGCGCAGGCCGGAACCGATCTTCGGTCCGCGCTGGGCTTTGTTGAAGAGGCGGGGCTCGTGGGCGAGCCGTTGAGCGCCTGGCGGAGCGCCGCCGCAAAGCTCCGGGTCGAAGATGACATCACCGACATCGCGCTGGCCCGTGTCCGGTTCGAGCGCATGAGCCGGGGTGTGATTGCGCTGCAGCGCCGCTTCGGGCACCGGGGAAGCGAATCGTGGAATCTCGCCCACTGCCCGATGGCGTTCGACAACAAGGGCGCCGATTGGCTCCAACGCGGCTCGCAGATCAACAACCCCTACTTCGGATCGAGCATGCTCCGCTGCGGAGACATCCGCGAGCTGTTTGCTCCGATCGACCGGGCCCCGATGCAGGGCGACACGGGGGCTCACGACCATGAGTGACCGCGCCTCGTCCATCGGACCAGCCCCTGCGCGCGGGCCGCTCAACGCGCTCATCCGGTTCTGCCTGGTGCAGAAGCTCGTCGTCGCGATCGTGCTCATCGGGACGCTCTTCTGGGGCGTGCTGGTCGCGCCGTTTGATTGGGACATCGGCGGGCTCCCCCGCGACCCGGTCCCGGTCGATGCCATCCCGGATATCGGTGAGAACCAGCAGATTGTCTTTACGCCCTGGCCCGGGCGCAGCCCGCAGGATATCGACGACCAGATCAGCTACCCGATGACCGTCGCGCTGCTCGGGATCCCGGGCGTGAAGGACATCCGCAGCTACTCGGTCCTCGGGTTCTCCACGATCTACGTCGTCTTCGATGAGAGCGTTGAGTTCTACTGGTCGAGATCTCGGGTGCTCGAGAAGCTCAACTCCCTGCCCGAGGGGACGCTGCCGCCCGGGGTCTCGCCGGCGTTGGGTCCCGACGCGACGGCCCTGGGCCAGGTCTTCTGGTACACGCTCGAGGGTCGCGACGCCGACGCCAACCCGACCGGGGGCTGGGGCCCCGAGGAGCTTCGGTCGATCCAGGACTTCATCGTCAAGTACAAGCTCGCGGGCGTGGAGGGTGTCTCGGAGGTTGCCTCGATCGGCGGCTTCGTGCAGGAATACCAGGTCGACGTCAACCCGGACGCGATGCGGGCCGCGGGCATCTCGCTCCAGCAGGTCATCGGCGCGGTCCGCCAGAGCAACCTGGACGTGGGCGCGCGCACCATCGAGGTCAACCGGGCCGAGTACATCATCCGCGGGCTCGGGTTTGTTCAGAGTGTTGAGGATCTTGAGCGCGCCGCGATCACGTCGCGCGATGGGCAGCCCATACTCGTGGGGGACATCGCCCGGGTGGCGCTCGGACCCGCCCTCCGGCGCGGCGTGCTGACCAAGGCGGGCGAGGAAGCGGTCGGGGGCGTCGTTGTCGTGCGCTACGGCGAGAACCCGATGGCGACCATCCAGAGGGTCAAGGACAAGATCCGTGAGATCGCCCCGGGTCTGCCCTCCAAGATCCTCGCCGACGGGTCCGAGAGCCGAGTCACGATCGTGCCCTTCTATGACCGGTCGGGCCTGATCCGCAAGACGCTCGGGACGCTCAACGCCGCGATCTCGCAGCAGGTGCTCGTCACCATCATCGTCGTGGTGCTCATGGTGATGCACCTGCGTACGAGCCTGCTGATCGGGGCCATGCTCCCCGTGACCGTGCTGATGACCTTCATCGGCATGAAGGTCTTCCGTGTGGACGCGAACATCGTTGCGCTCTCGGGCATCGCCATCGCGATCGGAACGATCGTGGACATGGGCATCGTGCTCAGCGAGAACATCCTCAGGCGCCTGAGCGAGGCCGAGGAAGACGCGTCCAACACGGAGCCGACGGTCGAGGTGATCTTCCGCGCCACGAGCGAGGTGGGTGGCGCGGTGCTGACCGCCGTCGCGACGACCGTCGTCGGGTTCCTGCCCGTGTTCACGATGGAAGCCGCCGAGGGCAAGCTGTTCAAGCCGCTGGCCTACACCAAAACCTTTGCCCTGATCTCCGCCATCATCATCGCTTTGA
Source organism: Phycisphaerales bacterium (assembly GCA_029260415.1). Lineage (GTDB taxonomy): Bacteria > Planctomycetota > Phycisphaerae > Phycisphaerales > UBA1924 > JAJRXR01. Next base: position 6,227 of record JAJDDH010000116.1, read on the forward strand.
CCATCCTGCCCGCGGCGGCGCACGTGCTGATGGGGTTCCGCCCGCGGGTCAGGGCCGTTCGCTCCGAGGGCGCACACGGGCTGACGCACGCAGGCATCGGCGCCGCGATCTGGGTCAACGCGCTGGGCGGGCTGATCGTCGCCGCGTTCGGGGCGTTCTATCTCGCGAGGCCCCTGTTGCCACTGGTCGTCGCCCGAGGGCTGCAGTGGTCGGCGAATCTTGTCGCGGTCCTCGTCGTGCTCGTCGTCCTGGCCTCGGCGTGGGAGCCGCTGGGCCCCGAGCCCGGTCTGCCGGGCAACGCGCTGTTCATCGGTGTCGTGGTCGGCGTGCTGCTGCTGGCGTTCTGGTTCGTCCGGCTGGTCTTCCCCCACGTGCTCGCGTGGACGCTACGCCACAAGCTCATCGGGCTATCGCCTGCCGTGCTGGTGGTGGTCCTGGGCGCCACGGTCTGGCTCGGGTTCGACCGCGTGTGGGGCTGGCTCCCAGAATCGGTCCGGCAGCGTGAGTCGATGGTGGACGTCGCCCACGCCTTCCCGGGGTTGGGCAGCGAGTTCATGCCCTCGCTCGACGAGGGCGCGTTCCTCTATATGCCCACCACCATGTCGCACGCCTCGATCGGCGAGGCGACCGACATCCTCAAAGAGCTCGACCGACGGATCATGAGCGTGCCCGAGGTCGAGATGGCCGTCGGCAAGATCGGCCGCGTTGAGAGCCCGCTCGACCCGGCTCCCATCTCGATGATCGAAACAATGATCGAGTACAAGAGCGAGTTCCGGACCGACGACCAGGGACGCCGCCTCAACTTCCGCTACGACGGGGAGGCGGACGAGTTCGTTCGCGATGACCACGGACAGCTCATTGAGGACAAGGACGGGCGCCCCTTCCGCCAGTGGCGAGACGAGATCGGCTCGACCCAGGACATCTGGGACGCGATCGTTGGCGCCGCCAGCATGCCGGGCGTGACGAGCGCGCCCAAGCTCCAGCCCATCGAGACCCGCATCGTCATGCTCCAAGCGGGCTTCCGCGCCCCGAAGGGCGTCAAGGTCTACGGGCCTGACCTGGAGAGCATCGAGTTCTTCGGGCTCGAGCTCGAGCGTCTGCTCAAGCGGGTCCCTTCCGTCCAGCCCGCGGCGGTCTTTGCCGATCGCGTCGTGGGCAAGCCCTACCTCGAGATCGACATCGACCGCGAGAAGATCGCCCGCTACGGGCTGCGCATCGCGGACGTGCAGGAGGTGATCGAGGTCGCCATCGGCGGCATGCCGCTGACGATGACCGTCGAGGGGCGGGAGCGATACCCGGTGCGTGTGCGCTACCTGCGCGAGCTGCGCGACCAGCCAGAGACGCTGGGCGACATCCTCGTCCCGACGCCGATGGGCGCCCAGGTGCCGCTCCGCGAGCTCTCGTCGCTGGAATACCGCCGCGGGCCGCAGATGGTCAAGAGCGAGGACACCTTCCTGGTGTCATACGTGCTGTTCGACAAGAAAGCGGGCAACGCCGAGGTCTCCGTCGTGCGAGAGGCTCAGCGCCACATCCAGGACGCCATCGACGCGGGCGAGCTGGTCGTTCCCGCCGGCGTCAGCTACGAGTTCTCGGGGTCGTACAAGAATCAGGTCCGCGCCGCCGAGCGGCTGAGCATCGTGCTCCCGCTCTCGCTCGCGGTCATCTTTCTCCTGCTCTATCTCCAGTTCCGCAGGGTTGGCGTCACCCTGATGGTCTTCAGCGGCGTCTTCGTCGCCTGGGGCGGCGGGTTTATGATGCTGTGGCTCTACGCCCAGCCCTGGTTCCTCGACGCATCCCCGATGGGCGTCGACCTCCGCGAGCTCTTCCAGATCGGGCCCTACAACCTGAGTGTTGCGGTCTGGGTCGGATTCCTCGCGCTGTTCGGTATCGCCACCGACGACGGCGTGATCATGGCCACGCGCATCGAGCAGTCGATGGCCGAGGAAAGGCCTGACTCGATCGAGGCGATCCGCAGGGCGGTCGTTCAGGGCGGGCGCCTGCGGATCCGTGCCGCCGTCATGACCAGCGCCACGACCATCCTCGCCCTGCTCCCCGTGCTCACCAGCACCGGGCGCGGCTCCGACATCATGATCCCCATGGCCATCCCCTCGTTCGGCGGCATGCTCGTCGCCTCCCTGACCTGGTTCGTCGTCCCCATCATCTACTGCTGGGTGCAGGAGACGAGGTTCCGCTGGTCTCAGCGTGTCAATCAAACACCCAAAGAAGGAGTTTCATCATGAAAGCGATCCTGATCTCCGCGTCTCTCGCGTGCTGCGCACTCGTGGCCCCGCCCGCCCTGGCCCAGGACCACCACGCGGGCGACCGCGCCCAGGAGGCGCCCCACACCGTCAACGCCATGTGCCCGATCGGGAAGGAACCGATCGTGCCCTCCGCCGGAACGGTCGAGTACAAGGGCAAGACCATCGGCATCTGCTGCCCGGGCTGTGGGAAGCAGTTCCTCGCGTGGGAGGAAGCGCGCAAGGACGAGTTCGTCATCCTCGCCGCGGCGCACCGCGAGCCAGGGATGGAAGACCACGCCGCCAGCGGCGCCGCCAAGACCGGCGAGCCCGCGTTGCCAACCACACCCGAGCAGGCGTGGACCGGTCCCTACACGCTGGACACCTGCCCGGTCTCCGGCGAGAAGCTCGGGTCCATGGGTGACCCGATCGTCAAGATGTACGATGGTCGAGAGGTCCGCTTCTGCTGCGGCGGCTGCATCGGCACGTTCGAGGCCGACAAGGACGGGTACTGGGCCAAGATCGATCAACGGATCATCGCCGACCAGCTCCGCTACAGCACCGCCGACACCTGCGTCGTTTCGGGCGAGCCGCTGACCGAGAACGGGGAGGACATCGCGGTCAACATGGTCTACGCCAACCGACTCGTCCGTCTCTGCTGCAAGATGTGCCAGCGTCAGTTCAAGGCCGAACCCGCCAGGTTCATCGCGGAGCTCGACAAGGCCGCCGCCGACGCGCAGCGGGCCGACTACCCGCTGGACACCTGCCCGGTCGGCGGCGGAGCGCTCGGCTCCATGGGCGACCCTGTCGAGATGGTGGTCGCGGGACGACTCGTGCGCCTCTGCTGCGCCATGTGCGAGCCCAAGGTGAATGCCGACCCCGTGAGGTACATCCAGATGATCGATCAGGCGTGGCAGGCCCAGGGCGAGTACATGCCCGAAGACCAGGACGACTGATCGCGACACGCTCCCAGGGAAGGACAACCAGATGAGCCCATCAAGAGTTCTGCGCCACGGGTCATGGTGGATCGGCGCCGCTGTGGGCCTCGCTGTCCTGGTGCTATCGGTCCGGGCTCAGCCGCTCTCCCCGGAAGGAATCGGGGACCGCGGCGCCCCGGTCAACGTGATGTGCCCGGTGATGCCCGACGAACCGATCGACCCGAGGTTCACCGCTGAGTACAACGGGAAGACCGTCGGGCTGTGCTGCAGAAAGTGCCTCACGAAGTTCCGGGCGGATCCGGACCGGTACATCGCAGACATCCCGGAACTGCAGCCCACGGCCAGCGATGTGCCCGAGGATCCCCGCACCGCGATAGACCACGCCGACGAGCACGCCCAGGCGAAGCAACCAACCGCTCAGGGAGACGCCGGGCACGACCACGCGGATCATGAATCGTTCCCCCGGTGGATCACGTGGATCGGAAAGCTGCACCCACCCGCGACCCACCTGCCCATCGGATTGCTCATCGGCGCCATCATCGCGGAGCTGGGCGTGATCGCGACCGGAAAGGATGCCTTCCGCAACGCGGCGGGCTTCTGCGTCGTGGTTGCCGCCCTGTCGGCGGTCGTCGCCGCGGCGCTGGGCTGGTTCAACGGTGGCTGGGTGCTCTGGGACGAAGACTGGACGCAGGCGGCCCACCGATGGCTCGGAACCGCCACGGCGGGTCTTACGCTTCTCACGCTCGCCGCGCTCATTCGCGCCCACCGCCCAACGCCCCCGACCCACGCCGTGCGCCGTTTCCGCGTCCTGCTCTTCCTGTCCGGGGGACTCGTTGCCGCCACCGGCTTCTTCGGCGGGGCCCTTGTCTACGGCATCGATCATTACGCGTGGTGATCGCCCTGGGTGCGTTGGCAGTCGGGATGACCGCGCGCGGGTGTTGCTACCGGGCCGCAGAATGAGCGGGTCCGAATCAGAATCTCATGTTCGCTTCACGTTCGCGGGGTAGCGTCGACAATCCTGACGCAACGCGCCCACGCCATCCGACGAAGGGAACGGTCCTATGAGCAACCGAGAAGCAGACAGGGATCCGCGGCAACACGCGAGAGCCTACACCCGGTTCGGCGCCATGATCGCAGCCTCCACGTGCGCGATGTACGCCTTGACCTACGTCAACAGCAGCTCGATCAATCACGTCTACTGGAGCGAGACCCGCCT